>DASVPF010000367.1:0-3095 GCA_036382965.1 Thiobacillus sp. | reverse complement strand
TTCTCGATCGAGGTCGTCAACCGTTTCCGACCGAAATCCGAGATCAAGGACGTCCTCAAGCTCGCCGAGCTGTCGCGCTTCCGCAGCCCCAAGGAACAGGCCGAGGCGTTGCAGGCCTTGCAGGACGGCAAGCTCGACATCGTGATCGGCACCCACCGGCTGATCCAGAAGGACGTGAAGTTCGCCCGTCTGGGTCTGGTGATCCTCGACGAGGAGCATCGCTTCGGCGTGCGCCAGAAGGAACAGCTAAAGGCGCTGCGCGCCGAGGTCGACGTGCTGACCCTCACGGCGACGCCGATCCCGCGCACGCTCGCGATGTCGCTCGAAGGTATCCGCGATTTCTCGGTCATCGCCACGGCGCCGCAGAAGCGGCTGGCAATCAAGACCTTCGTCCATTCGTTTTCCGGCGTCCTCCTTGAGCGAGGCGCGGCTGGCCGTCGCGGTGGGCGTACGGGCGGCGGAATCGCTGGCCGCGATCCCGGCGCGGCCGCCGGTGCTGGCGGTGCTGGTGCCGCGCGCCTGGTATGCCAGGAGCGGGCGGGCGCGTCTGAGCGACGGCCGCCACAGTGTGTCGGCCATCTATCTCGATCAACCCTTCGACCGTCAGGCGCAGCTGATCCGTCTGGCTTTTCCGGAGGTGCAGCGTGTGGGCGTGCTGTTGAGCGCCGAGCAGGGTGGCCTGGTGGAAGAACTGGACGAGGCCTTGCGGGCGCAGCGGCTCACGCTGGTCCATAGCACGCTGGCCGCCGACGAGCGGCTGATCGGGCCGCTCGAGAAAGTGCTGTCGGAGGCCGAAGTGCTGCTGGCCGTGCCCGATCCGCTGGTATTCAACCGCAACACCGCCCAAAGCCTGTTTCTGACGTCCTACCGCTATCGCGATCCGGTGCTGGGGTATTCGCGTTCGTTGACGCGGGCGGGCGCGCTGCTGTCGCTGCATGCCAGCCCGGCGCAAATCGGCCGCCAGACGGCCGAATGGGTAAGCAATGCCATTCAGGGCGTACCGCTGCGTCTGCCTCCGGCGGCGTATCCCGCCTATTTCAGCGTGTCGATCAATGAACAGGTCGCGCGCTCGCTCGGCGTCAGCCTGCCGCCGGAAGCCGAGCTGGAAAAGCGTTTGAGGGGAGAACGGTGATGGCGACTTTGGGGATACGGGGGCGCGTCATCGGCCTGGCCATGGTGCCGGCGGCCATCATCGGCATTCTGCTGCTGTTCCAGCTCATTACGGGAAAGATCGACGATCTCGACCAGTCCTTGCGCACCCGGGCCGTGGCCATTGCCCGCCAGCTGGCGCCGGCGGCCGAGTATGGCGTGGCATCGGGCAACATCGAGGTATTGCAGACGCTGCTGGAAAAAGCGGCCATCGAACCCGATATCCGCGGCGTGGCGGTGTTTGCCGACAATGGCCAGAGGCTGGCCCAGGTTGGGCGGGGAACCTGGATGGAATCCCTGCGCGGCAAGCTGCCTGTCGACCACATCCGGCAGATCGAGTACGACAACCGGCTGGTCTACTACGCGCCGATCACGCGCACCGAGGTGGTCGTGGACGATTTTCTGCCGATCAACGAGCGCGCGGCCCAGCCCGGCACCCAGACCCGGTTGCTGGGCTGGGTGGGGCTGGACGTGTCGCGCAGTGCCACCCTCAAGAGCCAGCGCGCTGCCATCCTGCACAGCCTGGCCATCCTGCTGGCGGGTCTGGGCGTCAGCCTCCTTTTTGCCTGGCGGATCGGGCGCCAGATCACGCGGCCGATCCTCGCCCTGACCCACACGGTCAGCCGTATCGGCGAGGGCCACCTGGACGAACGGGTGGAACAGAACGGGCAGGCCGAACTGGGCATGCTGCAAGGCGGCGTCAATCATATGGCCGCCCACCTGCAGACGATGCAGGAGCAGATGCAGGAAAAAATCGATCTGGCCACCGCACGTCTGGTGTATCAGGCCAGCCACGATGCGCTGACGGGACTGATCAACCGCCGCGAGTTCGAGCAGCGACTGGAGCGCTTGTTGTTGACGGCCCTGCAGCAAGGCCGCGAACATGCGTTGTGCTACATGGACCTCGATCAGTTCAAGGTGATCAACGACTCCTGCGGCCATGCGGCGGGCGACGAACTGCTGCGCCAGTTGACCTTGCTGCTGAAAGGCAAGCTGCGCGAACGCGACACGCTGGCTCGCCTGGGCGGCGACGAGTTTGCACTGCTGCTGGAACATTGCAGCATTCCCGATGCGCTCGAGGTGGCGGATGCTTTCCGTGCCGAAGTGCAGCGCTTCCGTTTCAAATGGGGCGACCGCATATTCGCCATCGGCATGAGCGTGGGCATGGTGGCGATCAACCGCGACAGCGGTACGGCAGCGAGCCTGCTGTCGGCGGCGGATGCCGCCTGCTATGTGGCCAAGGATCGCGGGCGCAACCAGATTCATCTGTACGAGAGCCGCGATATCGACCTGGTGCGGCACCGCGGGGAGATGCAGTGGGTGACGCGCATCCAGCGGGCGCTGGAGGAGAACCGCCTGCGTCTGTCGTGGCAGGAAATCCGCCGCACCGATGGCGCGGATGAGACCACCCGCCACGTCGAACTGCTGTTGCGCATGGTGGACGACGACGGCAGCGAAATCCTGCCGATGGCGTTCATCCCGGCGGCCGAACGCTACTCCATCATGCCCGCGCTGGATAGCTGGGTGATCGAGGAGACACTCCAGCTGTGCCAGCGGTATCTCGTGTCAGCTTATGAAGTGCAATGTCTGTTTGCGGTCAATCTGTCGGGGGCGTCGCTGAAGGACCCGGCCTTCCGCCGCATGCTGCTGGCGCGCCTGCAGGATAATCCGGACCTGGGGCCGCACCTGTGTTTCGAGATCACCGAAACGGCGGCCATCGGCAACCTGGCCGTCGTCAACGAGTTCATCGAAGCCATGCGGGCGTTCGGCTGCAGTTTTGCGCTGGACGATTTTGGCAGTGGCCTGTCGTCCTTCACCTATCTGAGAAACTTGAAAGTGGATTACCTCAAGATCGACGGCGCATTCGTGCGCGACATCACGAGCAACCCGATCGATCGCTCCATGGTTGAGGCCATCCATCGCATCGGTCATCAGATGGGGCTGAA
>DASVPF010000366.1:0-6933 GCA_036382965.1 Thiobacillus sp. | reverse complement strand
CACGGGCTTCCGCCAGATCGGTGACAGGGCCGCGATGCAGGCTGTCGAAGCAGCCGTTGGTGACCACCCGCGGGTGCGGCAGCTGCGCCACCCGCGCGGCGAGTTCGCCGGGCGGGCAGAGCTTGCGCTCGAAGGCGGGCTGTATCAATTGAGGTATTCGAACAGGGTGACGACCTTGGTCACGCCTGCCGTGCTGCGCGCGATCTCGGTGGCGGCGTCGGCCTCGGCTTGCGAGACCAGCCCCATCAGATAAACCACGCTGGCTTCAGTCACCACCTTGATCTTGATGGCGGGCACGCGCTCATCGCGCAGCAGGCGGGCCTTGACCTGACTGGTGAGGGCGATGTCGTTGGCATCCGACGTCAGCGAGGTCACGCCCGAGACGATGAGTTCGTTGAACACGGTGCGCACGTCGGGGATGCCCTTGACCACGTCGGCTGCGTGCGTGCGGGTGGGCTCGTCCGGCACCTGACCGGTGAGCAGCACCTGGCGGTTGTAGCTGGTGGCGGAAATGTTGTCGGTCTTTTGCGGGAAGGCTTCGCGCAGGCGTGCCAGCGCCCGCAGTTCGATTTCCTGGTCGCTGACGTAGACCCCGGCGGTGCGGCGGTCGAGCGCGACCGACGTTCCGACGGCTGCGCCGCCCACGGCCACGGCGGCGCAGCCATGCAATTGCGCCAGGGTTGCGCCCAGCAGCGCCGCGTAGATCAGTTTGTTCATTCTTCGACTCCTAATAAAACGCTGTCCACCGCATCGCACAGGCAATGGATGGTGAGCAAATGGACTTCCTGGATGCGCGCCGTGGACTCGGCGGGCACGCACAGGAAGACATCGTCATCCTGCATGGGTTCCACCAGCCGGCCGCCGCTGCGTCCGGTCAGAACGATGACATGCATGCTGCGCGTATGGGCCGCGGCGACGGCCTGCAACACGCTGGGCGAATTGCCGCTGGTGGAAATCGCCAGCAGGATGTCGCCCGGTTGACCCAGTGCCTTGACCTGCCGCGCAAACACCTGGTCGTAGGCATAGTCGTTGGCGATGGAGGTCAGGGTGGAGGTGTCGGTGGTGAGGGCGATCGCCGCGAGCCCCGGTCGCTCCTGCTCGAAGCGGTTGATCATCTCGGAGGCAAAATGCTGCGCGTCCGCGGCCGACCCGCCGTTGCCGCAGGCCATGATCTTGCCGCCCTGCGCCAGACAATGCACCATCAGCCGTGCCGCTTGTTCGATCCGGGGGACAAGCGCACCGGCCGCGTCCAGCTTGGTCTGCGCCGAAGTCTTGAAGTGGCCGAGGATTCTGTCGTGTAAAGGCATGATTGGCCCGAATTATCCCACATCGTCGAAGGCGTTCTTGATCCACTCAGGGGCATTGCTGCCGGAGAGCGCTACTACGTCGAAACGGCACCGCGGCAGCGTTTCCAGCGTCGTCAGATACTGGCGCGCGGCGGCGAGCAGTTTTTTCTGCTTGGCCGGCGTGACGCTGGCGGCGGCGCCGCCGAAGTCGTTGCGGTTGCGCAGGCGTACTTCGACGAAGACCAGGGTTGCACCGTCCTGCATGACGAGGTCGATTTCGCCGAAACGGCAGCGCCAGTTACGTACCACGAGCTTCAGGCCATGCGTTTTCAGGAAGGCTGCGGCGCGCGATTCGGCGGATTGCCCAAGCAGGAATTTCAACATCTGCGACAATGCCGGGATGAGTGAAAGTCCGCATCATACCCCCCTGTTCCCCGCGCTCTACGTCGTCGCCACGCCGATCGGCAACCTCGGCGACATCACGCTGCGCGCACTCGATATCCTGCAGCGCGTGGATCGCGTGGCGGCGGAAGACACCCGCGTGTCGGGACAACTGCTGGCGCATTTCAATATCTCCAAGCCGCTGATGTCGATCCGCGAGCACAACGAGCGCGCAGCCGCCGACGGCGTGGTCGCGCGGATCGTTGCGGGCGATGCCGTGGCCTACGTGTCGGATGCCGGCACGCCTGCGGTGTCCGATCCCGGTGCGCGGCTGGTGGCGGCGGTGCGTGCGGCGGGATTGCGGGTGGTGCCGATTCCCGGCGTGTCGGCGGTGACGACGGCGCTGTCGGCCGCCGGGGTGGAGTCGAAGACATGGTTGTTCCAGGGTTTCCTGCCGCCCAAGTCCGGCGCACGCAAGGCGCAATTGCAAACGCTGGCCGCGCTGCCCGCTGCGCTGGTGTTTTACGAGGCGCCGCACCGCATCGAGGAGACGCTGGCCGACATGGCCGCAGTATTCGACAGCGCGCGCCGCGTGACGCTGGCGCGCGAACTGACCAAGCGGTTCGAAACCATCGTCACGCTGCCGCTCGCCGAGGCGCCGGCATGGCTCGCCGCCGACCCCAACAACGTGCGCGGCGAGTTCGTCGTCATCGTGCATGCGCCGGCGACCGACGTAGCGGTCGATGCAGAGGCCATGCGCGTGCTCGACATCCTGCAGGGCGCGCTGCCGCCCACGCTCGCCGCCAAGCTGGCGTCGCAGATCACCGGACGCAGCAAGGCCGAACTCTATAAAATGTCTCTCGCACTGAAACCGCAGACCGACGCATGACCGACACGCTCAAGATCACCCGCCCCGACGACTGGCACATCCATTTCCGCGACGGCGCCGCCATGCAGAGCGTGTTGCCCGATACCGCGCGCGTGTTCGGCCGCGCCATTGCCATGCCCAATCTGAAGCCGCCGGTGGTGAACGTGGCCGCCGCGGCCGCCTACCGCGAGCGTCTGCTGGCGGCGGCAGCGGGCACGGCATTCGAGCCGCTGATGACGCTCTATCTCACCGACAACACGCAGCCGGAGGAAATCCGTCGTGCACGGGAAAGCGGCCTGGTACATGCGGTGAAGTATTACCCGGCCGGCGCAACGACGAATTCCGATTCCGGCGTCACCGAGCTGACCAAGGCCTACCCGGCGATCGCAGCAATGGAAGCGGTCGGGATGCCGCTCCTGCTGCACGGCGAAGTGGTCGACCCCGAGGTCGACGTGTTCGACCGCGAAGCGGTGTTCATCGAGCGCCATCTGACGCGCCTGCTGCGCGATTTTCCCCGGCTGAAAATCGTGCTGGAACACATCACCACGCGCCAGGCGGCCGAATTCGTCGCGGCGGCACCGGCCAACGTTGCGGCGACGATCACCGTGCATCACCTGCTCTACAACCGCAACGCCATGTTCAAGGGCGGCATCCGTCCGCACATGTACTGCCTGCCGGTGCTCAAGCGCGAGCTGCATCGCCAGGCGCTGATTGCGGCGGCGATCTCCGGCAATCCCAAATTCTTCCTCGGTACCGATTCCGCGCCGCACGCGGTGGGCGCCAAGGAAACCGCCTGCGGTTGCGCCGGCATCTACTCCGCGCATGCCGCGATCGAACTGTATGCCGAAGCGTTTGAAGATGCCGGTGCGCTCGACAAGCTGGAAGCCTTTGCCAGCTTTTATGGCGCGGATTTCTATGGCCTGCCGCGTCACACCGACACGATCACCTTGCGCCGCGAAAGCTGGACGGCACCAGCCAGCCTTGGGCTGGGAAATGAAACCCTGGTGTCGCTGCGCGCCGGCGAAGCAATCCGCTGGCGCGTCGTCGCATAAAAAAACCGGGCATGGCGCCCGGCATGAGGGGGACTATACGGTTCACGGCATACGCGATGCTAGGGAAAAGCCGGAATGGTCGGTTCGGTTCCCGAGCTCGTTGCTTCGGGATGGTGTGCGGCAATCAACTTCTTGATTTCATCGACTCGCCCGGAAGGCACGTCCACCATCATCAGAATGCGTCCGGCGGCGATGGCCGATTCGAAGGTTTTAAGCCGTGAGTTGGGAATCGCACTGGCAACCATGCTGGCGACCCAGGCGCCAAACGCGGCGCCGATCAGGGCGGTGAGCAGAATGGTGACCAGTTGCAGATTCACCCCGGCGGGCGGGAAAAACACCGCGACCAGCCCCGCGATAATGCCGATGCCGCCGCCGACCGCCAATCCCGTTTCGGCGCCGTGGACAAAGTCGGTTTTCTGCAGGATCGACGCTTCGTGCAAGCCGGCGAGCGGGATGCCGTCCCTGGCCAGAACGTGGATGTGTCCATCTTCGATGCGGGTCAGCAGGAGTTCGTCGCGGATCCGGCGGGTGCTCGCCACGTCTGGCACCATGAAATACAGTCGTCTTCTCATGATGGTTCTCCTGCTCTGGACGCAAAGCGGCCTGTTACCTTTGATTAGCAAATAAGCGGATGCAGTCAAGCTAAAGTTCTATAATCATGAGCGGAGAAGCAGGTCAGGCAACCGCTGCCGCGCAAGCGGGAGAGGAAAGTCCGGGCTCCACAGAGCAGGATGCCGGCTAACGGCCGGACGCCGTGAGGCGAGGAATAGGGCCACAGAGACGAGCGTATTCAGTTACGGTGAAACGCGGTAACCTCCATCCGGAGCAACACCAAATAGGCAGGCGATGAAGCGGCTCGCTGAGTCTGCGGGTAGGTGGCTGGAGCCGGTCAGCAATGGCCGGCCTAGAGGAATGGTTGCCCACGACAGAACCCGGCTTATCGATCTGCTTTTCCACTTTTCATTTAATTCAAACACTTAGCTTTTTTTCCTAAAATGCGGGGCAAAAATAGCGGCTAAGCATCAGTTTTTCCAGAAACTTATCCACAACCCGCAACCACCCCTAAGTCCTTGAGGCGTAGGGGTTTTTTTATGTCCCACGGCTTGACCCCCCCAAAACTATCCCCTATAGTGGGCACAAGTGGTGATTGGTGGGAGGTTGTGGGAGAATGCGCCTATCCAAGTACCGCCAAATTCAGCTGAATTTGAATTCAATAAATTGGGGGAGCGCATGTTTCGGGGGGTCGCAACAGTCAGTCTGGATAGCAAGAACCGGCTCGTGGTGCCGGCGCGCTATCGCGACGCCCTCCTGGTGAATGGCGGGGGGCGCGTGGTGATTACCGCCGACCCCGGCCAGTGCCTGCTGCTCTACCCTTTGCCCGAGTGGGAGCCGATCGAGAAAAAACTCAACGGCTTGTCCGATTTCAATCCCCGCACCCGCAGCCTCAAACAATTGCTCGTCGGCTATGCGCACGACATGGACATGGACGGCGCCGGCCGCGTGCTGCTGCCGCCGATGCTGCGCAAGTTCGCTGAGCTGGATAAAAACGTGGTGCTGGTGGGGCAGGGAAGCAAGGTGGAGTTGTGGAACGAGACGCGTTGGGAGGCGCAGGTGTCGCAAGCGCTGAGCTTCAGCAACGACGCGCTGCCACCGGAGTTGGAGGGGTTCACGTTGTGATGGCGTCCGCCCATGTGCCGGTGTTGGCACAGGAGGCGGTGGCGGCGCTGGCGATCAAGCCCGAGGGCGTGTATGTCGACGCCACGTTCGGGCGCGGCGGTCACAGCCGGCTGATTCTGGATCGGCTGGTCGTGGGAGGGCGCCTGATTGCGCTGGACCGCGATCCCGATGCCGTCCACGCCGGCGCGTCCCTGCAGGACGCGCGGCTGACGCTGGTGCACAGCGCGTTTTCGCGTCTGGGCGCGGTGCTCGACGAATTGGGCGTGGCGCGGGTGGATGGAATTTTGCTGGATATCGGCGTGTCGTCGCCGCAACTCGACGATGCCACGCGGGGATTCAGCTTCCGCTTCGATGCGCCGCTCGACATGCGCATGGATCCGGGAAGTGGGATGTCGGCGGCTGACTGGCTGGCGACGGCGGCAGAGGGGGAGATCAGTGAAGTCATCCGCATCTACGGGGAAGAGCGGTTTGCTAAATCGATTGCGCGCGCGCTTGTTGCGGCACGGGAAAAAGAAACCATCCGTAGCACCGGGCAGCTGGCGAACCTCATCGCCGCAGCGGTCAAACGGCGCGAACCGGGGCAACACCCGGCGACCCGCAGTTTTCAGGCTATACGGATTTATCTCAACCGCGAGCTTGAAGAACTGAGTGCCGTGCTGCCGCAATGCGTTGACAGGCTGCGACCGGGCGGACGGCTCGCGGTGATCAGCTTTCATTCGCTGGAAGACCGCATCGTCAAACGCTTCATGCGCGACGAGGCCATGGGCGAACAGGCGCCGCGCCGCTTGCCGATCCCGGCCGCCATGCTGAAGCCGGGACGGCTGAAGCTGGTGGGGCGCGCGCAGCATGCCGGCGCCGGCGAAGTAGCGGCCAACCCGCGTGCGCGCAGCGCCGTGTTGCGCGTGGCGGAACGCATCGAGGCGGCCGCATGAGCCGCCTCAACGTCATGCTGGCGCTGGTGCTGATGGGATGTGCGCTGGCGCTGATCCAGGCGCAGCACCGGTCGCGTACGTATTTTGTAGAACTGGAGCGCCTGAAAAAAGAGGCGCGAGTATTGGACGAGCAGTGGGGACAGTTACAGCTGGAGCAGAGCACCTGGGCCAATCCGGCACGGGTCGACACGATCGCGCGTACCCGGCTGGGCCTGATCGCGCCGCCGCATGATCGGGTGCACACCGAAACGCTGACGGGCGCGCCATGAATGACCACTCGCGCAAACTGCTCAAGCTGAATCTGGCTCCCTGGCGCATGGCGACGCTGGGCGGCCTGCTGCTCTGCGGCCTGGTGCTGGTGACGGCGCGTGCGTTCTACTTGCAAGGACTCAACACGAATTATCTGCAGGGCAAGGGCGATGCGGTGTCCAACCGCAGCCTCACCCTGCCGGCGCAACGCGGCCAGGTGTCCGACCGTCACGGTCAGCTGCTGGCGATCAGCACGCCGGTCGAGTCCTTGTGGGCGCGTCCGACCGAACTCAGGTTGACGACCGAACAGTACACCCACCTGGCGAGGGTGCTTGGCATGCCGGCGCAGGAGCTGTCGGCCCGGCTGACGCACAAAACGCGCGGCGAATTCGCCGTCGAGCGCCCGGTGACGCCGGAGCAGGCGGTCAAGATCGCGGCCATGGGCGTGCCGGGCCTGTATTTGCGGCGCGAATTTCGCCGTTACTACC
>DASVPF010000365.1:0-3513 GCA_036382965.1 Thiobacillus sp. | reverse complement strand
GCCGCGGCGCCGATGTGGCTCGGGTCGACGAGCGTGCCGATGGCCACGAAGAAGAGGACCGCGAACACGCCGTCGCCGTCAGCATCCAGCGGGCAGCCCTTGCTGTCGACCTTCGCGCCCTTGGGCGTATTCGGACATTGGTCCCGGCGGTTGGCCACACCGTCGCCGTCGGAATCCAGCGGCGCGCCCAGGCCCCAGGAATAGCCCAGCAGCGCCTGGACGTTGGTCAGGCCGTTATTCGGCAGCGTGTCGTTGCCGAACGACTGGTCGGCACGCACTTCCCAGCGGAAGACGTCGTTCACGCCGACTTCCCAGGCCTGGCCCAGGCCCAGTGACGCCATCGGGCGGGTGAAATCGGGCCCGCTGTCGGTGTTGACGTTCATCGCGCCCACGCCGCCGGACAGGAACCAGTTGTATTTTTGCTGCCGGGAGAACAGCCATTCCACGCCGCCACGCAGCGTGGTGACGTCCGCGTCGCCGACACCGGCGCGGTTGCCGTTATAGGCGCCGAACACCACATCGCCGAAGAAGTTGAAATTGTCGTTCAGGCGCTGGCCGTAACGCAGGCCGAACAGGGGGTTGGCGTCACCGTCCTTGCCGCCGACCAGGTCCTTGTCCGCCCAGCCGCCGCCCAGCAGCAGCCCCAGGTCGCGCTCCGGCATGTCGGCCGCATGAACCGTCGCGCCGCCCAGTGCCGCCAGACCCGCCAGACCCGCCAGACCCGCCAGACCCGCCAGCAGCCACACGTGTGCCTGTTTCATTGTGATCCCTCCCTTTGATCGAAAATTAAAAAACCGGTCGCCGCCCACCCATCGGGGAATGGATTGTACCTCCCCCCATTTGCCGCCTGCCAGGGCGACGGTTGCCCCTGTGCAACAGGCTACGCTCTTATTTTTTTAGGCTATCGCGGATTTCGCGCAACAACAGAATGTCTTCCGGGGTCGCCGGGGCCGCTGGCGGCATTTGTTTCTTGAGGCGGTTGAGCTGCCTGACGATAACGAAGACGATGACCGCCAGAATGAGGAAATTGAGCAGGATGGTCAGGAAGTTGCCGTAGGCGAACACCGGCACCCCCGCTTTTTTCACGTCGGCCAGCGTCATGGCCACGCCTTCCGGCACGCTGCCGAGCGCGATGAACAGGTCGGAAAAATCGAACCCGCCGAACACCGCGCCCACGACCGGCATGATCAGATCCTTGACAATCGAATCGACGATCTTGCCGAAGGCGGCCCCGATGATGACGCCGACGGCCAGGTCCATGGCATTGCCCTTGACCGCGAACTCCCTGAATTCCGTCATGAAACCCATGTGCTTTCCCTTCTCTCTATGGATGAAATATCACCTTGTCAAGGATAGGCGCCCGGGAGGCCCCTTTCCAGTACAAAAGTAATTTTTCCGGCTTGGTCGGTGCCTGGGAGGAGGGTAAAATGCGATCCCTTATGCGCATCGGCCGCCATCACCTCAAGAACCGCCTGATCGTCGCTCCCATGGCCGGGGTGACCGACCGGCCCTTCCGCCAGCTATGCAAGAAGCTGGGCGCAGGCATGGCCGTGTCCGAGATGGTGACGTCGAACTCGCTGCTGTATGGCTCGGCCAAGACTGCGCGGCGCGCCAACCACGAGGGCGAGGTCGATCCGATCAGCGTGCAGATCGCCGGCGCCGACCCCGCGATGATGGCCGAGGCCGCCCGCCACAACGTCGACCGCGGCGCGCAGATCATCGACATCAACATGGGCTGCCCGGCCAAAAAGGTATGCAACGTCATGGCTGGCTCCGCCCTGCTGCAGGACGAAGCGCTGGTCGGCCGCATCCTCGACGCCGTGGTGCAGGCGGTGCCGGAAGTGCCGGTGACGCTGAAGATCCGCACCGGCTGGGACCGTGCGCACCGCAACGCGCTGACCATCCTGAAGATCGCCGAGAACGCCGGGGTGCAGGCGCTGGCGATGCACGGGCGCACCCGCGCCTGCGGCTACACCGGCAACGCCGAATACGACACCATTCGCGCGGTCAAGGCGGAAGCGCGGATTCCGATCGTCGCCAACGGCGACATCACCACGCCGGAAAAGGCCCAGTTCGTTCTGCACTATACCGGCGCCGACGCCGTGATGATCGGCCGCGCCGCGCAGGGCCGGCCGTGGATTTTCCGCGAGATCGAACATTACCTGACCACCGGCGCGCATCTGCCGCAGCCGGAAGTGGCGGAAATCCATGCTGTGCTGCTCGAACACATCCACGACCTGTACGCGTTCTACGGCGACGTTACCGGCGTGCGCGTGGCACGCAAGCACATCTCGTGGTACACCCGCGGGCTGGTGGGCAGCAGCGCCTTCCGTCATACGATGAACCGGCTCGACACGGTGGCCGAGCAACTGTCCGTCGTCAACGAATATTTTGCCCAGGCGGCACGCGCCGACAGCCGTCTGCGCTATGAAACCAGTCACGACAACGATAACGCGCAAGACCGGTCGCCCGCCTCGCGGCTCGCGGCATAAAGGGGAAAAAATGATAGAAGAAAACGAAATCGCCGCCTGCGTGCGGCGGTCGCTCAACCGCTATTTCAAGGACCTCGACGGCGAGGCGCCGAGCGAGATCTACAACATGGTCCTGAGCGCGGTGGAAAAACCGCTCCTGGCGTACATCCTCGACCGCGCCGAAGGCAACCAGACGCGCGCGGCCGACATGCTCGGCATCAACCGCAATACCCTGCGCAAGAAAATGCGCGAACACGGCTTTTCCGATTGACCCTTCCAACCACCGCCCCATGAAAATACAGCGCGCCCTGCTCTCCGTGTCGGATAAAACCGGCCTCGTCGATTTCGCCCGCGCCCTCGCCGATGCCGGCGTCGAGTTGCTGTCCACCGGCGGCACCGCCAAGGCGCTGCGCGACGCCGGTCTCACGGTGATCGACGTCAGCGAATACACTGGCTTCCCCGAAATGCTCGACGGTAGGGTAAAAACGCTGCATCCCAAAGTGCATGGCGGCATCCTCGCGCGCCGCGACCTGCCGGAGCACGTCGCCACCATGTCGGCGCACGGCATGCCTTACATCGACTTGGTGTGCGTCAATCTCTATCCCTTCGTTGCCACGGTGGCGAAGCCGCACACGCTCGACGACGCCATCGAGAACATCGACATCGGCGGCCCGGCGATGGTGCGCTCGTCGGCCAAGAACTACCGCTTTGTGGCCATCGTCACCGACCCCGCCGACTACCCGGCGCTGGTGTCCGAAATGCAGGCCCACGGCGGTGCACTGACCGACGCCACCCGTTTCGGTCTGGCGAAGAAGGCGTTTTCCCACACCGCCGAATACGACGGCGCCATCAGCAACTACCTCACCGCGCTGAACGACCGCAACGAACGCGAGGCCTTCGGCGAGAAGCTCAACCTGCAATTCACCCGCGCGCAGACCTGCCGCTACGGCGAAAACCCGCACCAGGCCGGCGCCTTCTACGTCGAGGCCCACGCCCCGGCCGGCACCATCGCCACCGCGCGCCAGCTGCAGGGCAAGGAACT
>DASVPF010000364.1:0-8427 GCA_036382965.1 Thiobacillus sp. | reverse complement strand
ACCTCGGTGAGCTTCTTGCGCTCCAGGGTCTCCTCGAGGTGCTCGGTCTCCTTGTCGAGCTTGCGGATCTTCTCGATGATCCGCAGGAGCTGCTCGGCGCGCTCCTGCTCGTTGCAGTTCGTGAATACGCTTCTCGCGCAGGCGCCGCGCGGCGTGCGGCCGATGCTCGACAGGCTGGAAGTGCTGTTCCAGCACCTGACGCTCGGCGGCCTGCGGCGCTGGGCCATGTGGGGCGCGCACGCGCATCGCACCAACTACGAAGAGCAGATCAAGTATTTCGGCCTCGAATCGAAAGAGTCGCTGGCGATGTTGCAGAAGGAGCGCAAGGGCACGCTGCTTGTCGACGTGCAGCGCCGTATCAACATGTATCTGCGGGCGTTGTGGGCGCGCGACTTTTTCATGCGCCCGACTTCGGGCGACTTCGAAGCGCGCGTGGGCTATCGCCCCTACATCGAGGATTACCTGCTCCATGTGCCGGATGCTTTCGACGACTTTGCGATCGAAGGGCAGGCGCCGGTTCCCGGCCTCGAACTCTATCGTGCCACCGCTGCGCACTGTGCCGCGCATGTGGTCGAAACGAAGCAGCCGATTTCTGCCGAAGCCCTGAACCCGATGCAGATGGCGGTGATCTCGGTGATCGAGGATGCGCGGGTGGAGGCCCTGTCGATCCGCCGTTTTCCGGGTTTGAAGCAACTCTGGAGCACGCTCCATACGGCCACACCCGCCATGGAGCGAAGCGTCGGCGACTACCTCAACCGGCTCGCACGCGCCCTGCTCGACGACAGCTACGAGGACAGCGACGCCTGGATCAAGGAAGGTCGCGCGCTGTTCGCCGCTACTGCTGCAGACGAGACGGACAGGCTGGGCAGCAACCACACCTCGTGGGAAATCGGCGTGCAGCTCGCGCACAGCCTCGCCCAGAAGAAAATCGCCTTCAACCCGCGTACCGATGTGCTGGCCGCACCCTATCGCGATGACAACCGTTACTTCTGGGAATTCGAGGAATTCGATTTCAACAAGGCCGCCAGCGCGGGCTACGACAGCGTGAAACAGATGCGCAAATACGTCAGCGTGATGGAGATGGCCAACGAGATCGACGTCGAGACCGCCGGCGACGATGCCGAGGAAATCTGGGTGCTCGGCACCGAGCTCTATCCCTACGAGAACATCGGCGATGAAAGCGGCGGCAAGAGCTTCAACGAACTTGAAGGCAAGGAGCCGGTGTCCGACCCTTTCCATTATTCGGAATGGGACTACCAGATCCAGCTGGAACGTCCGGCCTGGGCGACGGTACTGGAAAAACGCGCGAAGTCGGGCGATCTCGCGGTGATCGACGACATCACCGCCAAATACAAGCGCGAAATCCATCGCATGAAATTCCTGCTCGACGCGATGCAGCCGCAGGGCGTGCAACGCATCCGCAAGCTGGAAGACGGCGACGAGATCGACATCAACGCGGCGATCGCCAGCTTCATCGATATTCGCCTCGGCAACCAGCCCGACCCGCGCATCATGATGCGTTCGGTCAGAAAGACGCGCGATTTCTCGATTCTGGTGCTGTTGGACCTGTCCGAATCGACCAATGAAACGGTGCAGGATCAGGACTATTCGGTGCTGGAGTTGACCCGTCAGGCCTGCGTGCTGCTGGCCGATGCGATCAGCAAGGTGGGCGATCCATTCGCCATTCACGGCTTCTGTTCCGATGGTCGCCACGACGTCGAGTACACCCGCTTCAAGGACTTCGACCAGCACTGGGACGAGACGCCCAAGGCCAAACTCGCCGGCATGACCGGCCAGCTCTCGACCCGCATGGGCGCAGCGATCCGCCACGCCGGCCATCATCTGAAACTGCAGCGCTCGGCGAAGAAATTGCTGCTCGTCATCACCGACGGCGAGCCGGCCGACATCGACGTGCGCGATCCGCAGTACCTGCGCTACGACACCAAGAAGGCGGTGGAGGAGGTCGCCAAGTTCGGCGTGACGACCTACTGCATGAGCCTCGATCCGCGCGCCGATAACTACGTATCGCGCATCTTCGGGCAGAACAATTTCATGGTGGTCGACCACGTGCAGCGGCTGCCGGAGAAGCTGCCGCTGCTGTACGCGGGACTGACCCGCTAAGCGGGCTTGTATTTTGTTTCGGTCGGGATGTCGGCGAGTTCGGTCAGCACATCCAGCACGCTGACAGTAGCATCCGCTTGCCCAAGCTTGCCCATCAGTCCGAAGTCCTTCAGTTTCTGCGCCAGGCGCGGATTGGCTTCGCATACCCGTACGCGGATGCGGCGCTGCTGAAAATGCCGCACCACGTCGGCCAGCGCCTGCATCGCGGTGGCGTCGACGAAGGGCACCCGTCCCAGTCGGAGAATCACCACACGCGCCTGATCGTGCAGGCCAGCCAGGGTGCGCTCGAAGGTCGCTGCTGCGCCGAAGAAGAGGGGGCCGTCGATGGTGTAGATCTGTACGCCGGGCGGCACTCCGACCGGGCACAGGGAGGCCAGACCTTCCTCGCTCTCGCCCTCGATCGTGACGGTTTCGCTCATGCGCTTCATGAACAGCAGTGCGGCCAGCAGCACGCCGACGTTGACCGCGATGACGAGGTCGGCGAACACCGTGAGCAGGAAGGTGATGAGCAGCAGCACCTTGTCGTTGATCGGGGCGTGGCGCAGCAGGTCGGTAAAATGCCGCGCCTCGCTCATGTTCCATGACACCACGAACAAAATCGCGGCCAGCGCGGCCAGCGGAATGTGTGCCGCCAGCGGCGCCAGCACGATGATGACGGCGAGCAGCGTCAATGCATGAACGATGCTGGCGAGTGGGCTGTCGCCGCCGTTGCGGATGTTGGTGGCAGTGCGGGCGATCGCGCCCGTGGAGGCAAATCCGCCGAGCAGCGGCGAAGCGATGTTGGCGATGCCCTGGCCGACCAGTTCCTGGTTGGGGTCGTGGCGCGTGCCGGCCATGCCGTCGGCCACCACCGCGCACAGCAGCGATTCGATCGCACCGAGCATGGCGATGGTGAAGGCGGGGCCGAGCAGTTCCAGCACGCGCGCGAAGCTGATCTGCGGCAGATGAAGTTCAGGCAGTCCCGCGGGAATGCCGCCGAATGCGCTGCCGATGGTGGCCACGCTGTCGAACTGCCAGTAGGCCTGGGCGAAGGTGACGGCGAGCATGGCGATGAGCGGGCTGGGAATGCGGCGGGTGAGACGCGGCGCGATGACGACGATGGCGAGCGCGGCCAGCGCGAGGAGGGTGGTCGGCAGATCGAGGCCGGGCATGGCATCGAGCAGTACCGTCAGTTTTTCATGGAAATGCGGGCCGGATGCGGCGGGGTGCAGGCCAAAGAAATCCTTCCATTGCCCGACCCAGATGATGACCGCAATGCCGGCGGTGAAGCCGGTGATGACCGGCGTGGGAATGAAACGGATGATTCCGCCCAGTTTTACCAGCCCCATGGCCAGCAGGATCAGCCCCGCCATGAGGCTGGCAACCTGCAGGCCGTCGATGCCGTATTTCGCGGTGATGCCGGCCAGGATGACGATGAACGCGCCGGTCGGCCCGCTGATCGATACCCGCGAGCTGCCGAACAACGCAGCCAGAAAACCGGCGACGATGCCGGTGTAGATGCCCTGTTCCGGCCGCGCGCCGCTGGCAATCGCAAAGGCCATCGCCAGGGGCAGGGCCACCACGCCGACCACCAGGCCGGCGCCGATGTTGCGCATGAGATGACGCCGGTGGAACAACCCGGCGCGCCAGGACTCCAGGGCGGCGATCATGTCAGCGCCTAAAATTCATTGCGGATGCGCTTGTAGCCCTTGACCAGTTCGTGGTTGGCTTGCGCCACGCTTTCTGAAAAGTCAGCCGCCTGCGGCGATACGCGTTCGATGCTTGCGAGGTCGGCATCGGAGTGGATGTTGGCAGTGGACGGAATGTAGAAGCCCGGCGGTACGGTGCAGCCCTCGACCACAGAGTTGTGGCGGACGACCGAACCTTCGCCCACGGTGCAGTTGAACAGCACCGAGTTGAAGCCGATGAACACGTTGTTCCCGACGGTGCAGGGGCCATGCACGATCGAGCGGTGTGCGATGGAGGAACTGCGCCCGATGGTGACGCCGCCCCCGGCCTTGCAGTGGATGACCACGCCATCCTGGATGTTGGAATTGGCGCCGATGACGATAGGTTCCATCTCGCCCTTTTCATCCACTTCGTCGGCCCGGATCACCGCATAGGGTCCGATGAACACGTTTTCCTCGACAATGACCTTGCCGCAGAGGATGGCGGTGGGGTCGACGAACGCGGTGTCATGCACAACGGGCAAATGTCCGGAAGGATTTCTGCGAATCATGAAGGTGCCTCGATCTACAACTACAGCGGATAAACAAAGAGCCGGGGGTTGCGCCCCGGCTCTTGGATCATACCATTGCACCCGGCGGCGGCCGGAGTGAATGTTATTCGGTTACGCCGATCGCAGCCGTATGCGGCTGATGCTGCTTCTTGTGCGCCTGGATGCCCTTGTAGATGGCGGCCAGAACAGTATAGGCGCCCACAAACAGCGCGACTGCCAGGATGCCGTCGCCGGCCATCTTCAGCATTTTCACCGTCGCCTCGGGCAGCGGCTCGATCACGCCGAGTTTGCCGAGGTAGCCGGGAATATAGAAGAAACGCGAGAACAGCACCGTCAGCATGATGACCGCCATGGTGAATTTGACCTGGTAGTCCTTCACGTAGGTGGTGCCGATCGCGCCCAGCTGCACGCCGAACAGCGAGCCCAGCAGGATCAGCATGGCGAGGCGGATGTCGACCACGCCTTCGAGGCCATAGAAGAGCGTGCCGCCCAGGCCCATGACGAAGGCAATGACGAGTTCGGTGGCGGATGCCATGATGGCCGGCAACCCCAGGATGTAGATCATCGCCGGCACGCCGATGAAGCCGCCGACGGCGATGGCCGAAGCCAGGAAACCGGTGGCGAAGCCGATGGGGACGAGGAACAGGATCGAGACCTCGGCCTGTGCGCTCTTGGAGTAGATCATCGTGCCGGGTATCCTCACCGACTGCACCCAGCGCGCCAGCCGGGTGAGCGGCGCGGCTTCTTCGCCTTGCCCCGCGTCATCCAGCGCCTTGAGCTTGCGGTAGTCCTTGAGCACGAAGCCGCCGACGATGGCCAGCGTCACGACGAACATCGCCGACACATACAGGTCGGTACCGGTCGCGCCGAAGGTGTTCTTGATGCCAGTCATCACGTGCTTGCCATACAGCACCCCGGCTTCGGCGAACAAGCCGAGCACTAGGCCCAGCTTCACGTCCACTTGGCCATATTTGTTGCGTTTGACCGCGCCCACCAGTGCCTTGGGGAACTTGTGGCAGATGTTGGAGGCCACAGCGACGATGCCGGGTGCGCCGAGGGTCATCATCGCGGGGGTGAGGACGAAAGCACCGCCCGAGCCGATGAAGCCGGACACCATGCCGCCAACGAAACCCACCAGGACGAGGAGGATCGCGTTAAGCGGCGTAATGTCGATGAAGTTGATCAGTTCCATGCCGTGTTCCATGTTCAATCCTTAATTTATTTCTTGGCCTTGAGGCCGACGACATCCCAGAACAGGCCGGTGAACAGGCCGTGCGTGTAGGAAAGGGCAAAGGCCATGACGATGGGGGCGAACACATACCACCAGACCCCCTCGATGAACGTTCCCCGCTGGGTTGCGCACAGTTCCGGGGTGACCTTGTTGTAATACAGGGTGTCCACGCCCTGCTGGACCACGCAGGCGTCCAGCGTGGTGTGGGCCAGACTCTGGAAGACGTCTGCATACTGAAACAGGAACCAATAGAGCCCGAAGGTGATTGCGCCCCACATCAACGCCTTGCCTGTAACGGCTTGACTCGCTGCCATGTCCAAACTCCCGCTTGAATTTTTTGAAGATAGACCGATGAAAAACGCAAAATCCCGACGACCGGGAATTCGATTTTGACGTTATCTTAACATTAAGCGGCATAAACTGACCGTTTCATGACGTAGCCGACCCCGTTAATGGAATCCGGACTCCCCCTGCATATTCTGGTCATCGAAGACAACCCCGACCTGGCGGCCAACGTATGCGATTTCCTCGAGGCCAAGGGGCATATCGCCGACGCGGCGGGAGACGGCATCACCGGCCTGCATCTGGCGGTCACCAAAAACTACGACGCCATCGTTCTGGACATCATCCTGCCCGGCATGGACGGATTGACCCTGTGCAAGAAATTCCGCGAGGAGGCCAAGCGCAACACGCCTGTGCTCATGCTCACCGCGCGCGACGCATTGGACGACCGGGTCGCCGGACTCGAATGCGGCGCCGACGACTACGTGCTGAAACCGTTTGCCCTGCGCGAACTGGAAGCCCGCCTGAAGGCGCTGGTGCGGCGCTCGAAGAGCGGGATGACGGCCAGCGTGCTGCAAGTGGGCGACCTCGAATTCGACCCCGCGCTGATCCGGGTGCGTCGCGGCGAGCGGGTCATCAATCTGCCGCCGATCCCGCTCAAGCTGCTGGAAACCCTGATGCGCGCGTCACCCCGGGCGATCAAGCGGGAAGAACTGGAACGCGCCGTGTGGGGGGATACGCCGCCCGATTCCGACGCTTTGCGTTCGCACATGCACACGGTGCGGGCGGCGGTGGACGGCCCGGGCGAGCCCGCGCTCATCCGCACCCTGCGCGGCATCGGTTACCGCATCGCCCCGCCCGATGCGCTTTAGCCGCAGCCTGCGCTTCCGCGTCGCCACCGCCTTCGCGGCGATTGGCGGCGTCATCAGCCTGGTCACCGCCATCGGCCTGTACGTCGGGGTACGGGACGCGGGCGAACGGCTGATCGATGAGACGCTGAACGCCGAAATGCAGGACTATCTCTCGCGCCGCAGCCGCAACCCGCATTCGCTGCCGCCTGCCACCGCCACCTTGCTGGGCTATGTTCTGCCGGCGCGTCAGGGCGAACCCGCCCCGCCGGTTCCGATTGCCGCATTGCGGCCGGGTTGGCACGAGATCAGGCTGGGCACGATTTTTTATCGCATCGCCATCGCGGACTGCGGCCGCAGCCGCTGTTTTCTGCTGTACAACGAAACGCTGTTTCGTCAGAAGCAGGTCAGCCTGGGGCTTTATCTGGCCGTCTTTGTCGTATTGATGACCCTGCTCTCCGGCGGTCTGGCCTTGTGGTTGTCCGAGCGGGTGATCGAACCGGTCAAGGAGCTGGCGCGCCGGGTACGCGACATGCGGCCGGATTCCCACCCCGAGACACTGAGCGAGGATTTTCCGCCGGACGAAGTGGGCGAACTGGCGCGGACCTTTGAACAAACGCTGAATCGCCTGGCGGATTTCATCGACCGCGAACGCGCGTTCACCGCCGACGTCTCGCACGAATTGCGCACCCCGATCGCCGTCATTCGCGGCGCCGCCGAAGTGCTGCTGGCCGACCCGAACCGGTCGGCCAGGGATCGCCAGCGGATCGAACGGATCGAGCGTGGTGCCGCCGACATGGCGGACCTGTCCACGGCGTTGCTGTCCATGGCGCGCGAGCGCGACGACGAGCGGCGCGAACCGGTCGACGTGGCGGCGCTGATCGAGGAATCGGTGGACAAGCACCAGCACCTGCTGGGCAGCCGTCCGGTCGAGGTCAGCCTGGAAATCCTCGCGCGACCGCGGGTTGCGGCCGACGCGAACCTCCTGGCCATCGTGGTCGCCAACCTGATCCGCAACAGCTTCACCTACACCGAGCGCGGCAGCGTGCGGATCCGTCTGGACGAACAGGGGCTGAGCGTCGCCGACACCGGGCTGGGCATCCCGCGCGCGGCGCTTGAAAAAGTATTCCAGCGGCTCTACAAGGGCGCGCACAGCGAGGGAGCCGGCATCGGGCTGTCATTGGCCAAGAAAATCTGCGACCGCTACGGCTGGTCGATCGCGCTGGACAGCGAGGAAGGTCAGGGCACGCGCGCAGTGCTGCGCTTCCATCCGGCTTGACGTTGATTTAACGCAGTCTTGACGCACCGCCCACGCGGTTCGGGTTATTTATTGCAGGTTAACTGCACAGAGCCCTGCCACGATGTCCCTGCCTGCCCTGCATACGCTACCCAACTGGCTCAAGCCTTTTGCCTCTTTCCTCGTCTGGTGGCCGCGCGTCAACCGCGACACCACCCGCGCCGACCTGATGGCCGGCCTGACCGGTGCGCTGGTCGCGCTGCCGCAGGGCGTGGCCTTCGCCACCATCGCCGGCATGCCGCCCGAATACGGCCTGTATGCGGGCATGATCCCAGCCATCATCGCCGCCCTGTTCGGTTCCAGCTGGCATCTGGTGTCCGGCCCCACCACGGCGGCGTCGATCGTGCTGTTCTCGGTGCTGTCGCCGCATGCCGAACCGGGCAGCGCGCAATATGTGAGCCTGGCGCTGACGCTGACCTTCATGGTTGGG
>DASVPF010000363.1:0-1917 GCA_036382965.1 Thiobacillus sp. | reverse complement strand
TGAAGCCGGTACCTACATGTTCATTCTGCGGGTGACCGAACCGCCGAGGCCGGGTTTCTTCGATGATCGTCTGCTCCTGCAATGTGCTCAGCGACCACGAAGTGCGCAGTGCCGTGCATACGGCGAGCGCGCGCACCACGGGTCAGGTCTACGGCTGTCTCGGCTGCAGCGCCCAATGCGGCCGCTGTGCCCGCACCATCCGCAAGATCATGGACGAGGCGCTGGTTGGCGCCGGCTGCCCGGCCGGCTGCGGCTGCGCCGCGCACACCGCCAAAGGCTGATTCCCGCCGCACCCGCATATGTGCGCAGGCGATCGCCGCGCTGCTGAGAACGTTTTGCTCTCTTTCGAATTTTGCTAAAGCAAAAGCGGGAGCGGTGCGCGCGCTCCTGCATTTTTTGAAGGAGCCCCCGCCATGAAGGGCGAGCCGAAGGTTATAGAATACCTCAACAAGGCGCTACGCCATGAGCTCACGGCGATCAACCAGTACTGGCTGCATTACCGGCTGCTGGACAACTGGGGCTACAAGGACATGGCCAAGCAGTGGCGCAAGGAATCCATCGAGGAGATGCATCACGCCGACAAGCTGATCGAGCGCATCCTCTTTCTGGACGGCCTGCCCAATCTGCAGGATCTGAACAAGCTGATGATCGGCGAGAACGTGGTCGAGTGTCTGAACTGCGATCTCAAACTGGAGCTCGGCGGCCGTGCGCTGTACATCGAGGCCATCGCACATTGCGAAGCGGTCAAGGACTATGTCTCGCGCGAAATTCTGGTCGACATTCAGGAAGACACCGAAGAGCACATCGACTATCTCGAAACCCAGCTCGATCTGGTCAAACTGATGGGCGAGCAAAACTACATGCAGACCGCTGCCGGCCCGGTCGAGTCCTGAGTCCGAAACGCCGCTACAATCAACGCCCCACCCTGGGGCGTTTTCATGTCCAAACCTTTCGATCCGACCTGCCGCGCCTGCCCGCGCCTCGCCACCTTTCTCGACGAGGTGCGCGTCCGCCACCCCGATTACCACGCGCGCCCCGTGCCCGCCTTCGGCGATCCGGCACCGGACCTGCTCATCGTCGGCCTCGCGCCCGGCATGCACGGCGCCAATCGTAGCGGGCGTCCCTTTACCGGCGACTTCGCCGGCGTGCTGCTGTACGAAACCCTGCACCGCTTCGGCTACGCCAGCGCGCCGCAATCGCTGGCGGTCAACGATGGCCTGCAACTCAGCGGCTGCCGCATCACCAACGCGGTGAAATGCCTGCCGCCCGCCAACAAGCCGGAGCCAGGCGAAATCCGCGAGTGCAACCGCTATCTCGCCGCTGAATTAGCGGCGTTGCCCGGGCACGCCAGCGTCCTGGCGCTGGGCCAGATCGCCCATCAGGCCGTACTGCGCGCGCAGGGCTTGAAGCTCAAGGATTATCCCTTCGCCCACGCCAGCGACTATCGCCTGCCCGACGGCCGGCGGCTGGTCAGCAGCTACCACTGCTCCCGTTACAATACCCAGACGCGCCGCCTCACCCCGGAGATGTTCGCGGCGGTATTCACGCTGATCCATAGGGCGTGTTAACACTAATTTCGCGCCCACGACGAAGCCGATTCGGGATGCAGGCCGCGAAACGAGATGCGCCCGAATCGACCCGTCCCTTCGGGTTGCTGCGAGAAAGCGCGTCTGCTGCGTTGCGCCGCTTGGCAAGGGATGGCCCTTGCCGGCGCGACACGCCTTGCATCCATCGCTTTCTCGCGGCAACGCGGGTGCGAAATTAGTGTTAACACGCCCTAGGGGGAATAACGAAAATATGCTGGTCGACAAACGGATTTATCTGGCGTCGCAGTCACCGCGGCGGCGCGAACTCCTGAAGCAGATCGGCGTCGCCTTCGACGTTCTGGCGCTGCGTGCCGTCGCCGGCCGCATGGAC
>DASVPF010000362.1:0-5166 GCA_036382965.1 Thiobacillus sp. | reverse complement strand
CCTGGCTCTCCATCGCCGCAGCCCTGGCCACCATCCTGCTGAAAGGCTGGGCCTGGTGGCTGACCGGCTCGGTCGGCCTGCTCTCCGACGCGCTCGAATCCTTCGTCAACCTGGCGGCGTATGCGCTGGCTTACCGGGCTTTGCGACGCAAGTCGGTCGAGTCGCGCGGGGTGAGGCGATCGTGAGCCGACGGCTCAGTCGTCTGGACGGTCCAGCCCCTGATCCGCCAGCGAAACGGGATCTTCCTTCGGTTCCAGATGGGTGGTGATATGCGCGAAGGGCACGGCCTGACGAATGTCGGCTTCGATGCGTTCCGACCAGTCGTGCCCCTGCTGGACAGTCCAGGCGCCGGGCACCAGAACGTGCAGGGTGACGAAGGCGCGGGAGCCGGCCTGCCGGGTGCGCAAGGCGTGGAATTCCAGCCCCTGCCGGCGGTAGCCAGCGAGCACATTCTCAATCGCCTTGAGTTCTTCCTCCGGGATGGAGACGTCCATCAGGCCGGCAGCCGAGCGTTGCAGCAACTGCCACCCGGTCCACACGATATTCATCGCCACCATCAGGGCGATCACCGGGTCGAGCCAGAGCCAGCCGGTCGCCCATACCAGTCCGACCCCCACGATGACGCCCGCGGACGTCCAGACGTCGGTGAGCAGGTGGTGGGCGTCGGCTTCCAGGGTGATGGATTTGTATTTGCGACCCACGTCCATGAGGATGCGCGAGGTGACCAGATTGATCGCTGACGCGATGACCGACACCCCCAGTCCGACCCCCACCGCTTCAAGCGGTTGCGGATTGAGCAGTCGTGCGACGGCCGCATAGCCGATGCCGGCGGCGGCGACGAGGATGAGGAAGCCTTCGAATGCGCTGGAAAAATACTCTGCCTTGCCGTGCCCATGCGCATGGTTGTCGTCCGCCGGCAGAGCCGCCAGCGACAGCATGGCCAGCGCCATCATCGCCCCCGCCAGGTTGACGAAGGATTCGAGCGCGTCGGAGAGCAGGCCGACCGAGCCGGTCAGCCACCAGGCCCAGCCTTTCAGCAGGATGGTGGCCAGGGCTGCGGCGATGGAGAGCCAGGCGTAACGTTTGAGGGCGGCGGGCAGCATGCGGTGCGTGGCGGCGGCAGGACGGAAGAGGCGAATTGTATCGTGCAACAACCGGTGATCGCCGGGCGCGCGGAGACTCAGCGATCCCAGTAGGGCTCGCCCGCAAGATGCGCCGCCAGAAAATCGATCAAGGCCCGCGCCCGGCTCGACAGATGGCGGGTGGGCGGATACACCGCATAGGCCGAGAGTTCCGGCCAGGTGTGGTCGGCCAATACGCGCATCAGTTGCCCCGTGCGCAAGGCTTCATGGACATAGAACGTAGGGAGCAGGATCAGGCCTTCGCCGGCCATCGCGGCGCGTATCAGGAATTCGCCGCTGCTGGCAGCGAGGCGAACCGGTACGCGCACCAGGCCGGGCTGGCCGTCGGGTCCGCGGTAATTCCACAGGCCGGAATCGCGCACGTTGCTGTAGGCCAGGCAGACGTGCTGGGCGAGATCGGCGGCTGCACGTGGCGTGCCGTGCCGCGCCAGGTAGTCGGGGCTGGCGCACACGATATGGCGGATGGGGGCGAGGCGACGCGCGATCAGGCTGGAATCGGCCAGCGTGGCGATGCGGATGGCGAGGTCGAAGCCTTCCTGCATCAGGTCGATCTGGCGGTCGTTGAAATCGAGTTCGAAGCGTACGTCGGGATGCTGCGTCATGAAGGTCTGGATCAGCGGTGCCAGGTGTAGCAGGCCGAAGGACAGCGGCAGAGCAAGTTTGAGCCGGCCCTTAAGCGCGCCGTGTGCCTGCGATACGGCGGCGTCCGCTTCCTCGACGTCGGCGAGGATGGCGACGCAGCGCGCATAGTAGGCGCGGCCGCTATCGGTGAGATTGAGCCGGCGCGTAGTGCGCTGGATCAGCGCGACGCCGAGGTGCGCTTCGAGTTCGGCGAGGCGGCGGCTGACCGCGGATTTGGCGAGATTCAGCCGCTCTGCGGCGGCGCTGATGCTGCCGGTCTCGACCACGCCGACGAAGATTTGCATGTGGGCGAATCGATCCATTGTTCTCAGAACAAGAAAAGCTAATTCGTTAACTCTATCTTTATTCTGGAAATCGCAAAACCAATAATGACATCACTGCGCCAGCCCGGCGCCGCATTCACAGGAGAGATGTCATGCAAGCAACCCCGTCCCAAATCGTCCAACCCGCCCTGCGCGTCCTGCGCGTCGACGCCAGCGCACGCGCCGAGGGCTCGGTCACCCGCCAGCTCGCCGACCGGTTGCTCGCCGGCCTGGCGGCACGTGTGGGCGGCGTATCGCTGACCCGGCACGACGTCGCGCAGGGATTGCCCTTTGTCGACGCCGACTGGGTCGCCGCCAATTTCACCGACCCGGACGCACGCAGCGCGGCGCAGCGCGAGACGCTGGCGGGTTCCGATACGCTGGTGGAGGAGGTGAAGCGGGCCGACGTCTGGGTGATCGCCACGCCCATCTATAATTTCGGCGTGCCGGCGAGTCTCAAGGCCTGGGTCGACCAGATCGCCCGTGCGCGCCTGACCTTCCGTTATACCGAGCAGGGTCCGCAGGGGCTTTTGGCGAACAAGAAAGTCTATATTCTGACTGCAACCGGCGGCACCGAGGTCGGCAGCGCGATCGATTTCGCGACGCCGTGGCTCAAGTTCGTGCTGGGCTTTCTCGGCATCACCGACGTCGAGGTGATCGCGGCCGACCGCGGCATGCTGCGGGGCGACGCCGCCCGCCAGGATGCGACCGCACAGATCGACGCCGTGCTCGAGCGCGACTGGCCGGCCCGCGTCGCGGCCTGAAAGCGAACGTCGTTCAAGGTTTCAGAAAGGAGTCCGCCATGACCCTGCGCAGCATTCGCCAGCGCGTTCCCGCCTTCGAAGTCACCGAGGGCGCGGGCGTCACCGTCCATCGCAGCATCGGAACGCCGGCGCTGAAGAACCTCGATCCCTTTCTGCTGCTCGACCATTTCGGCAGCGACAACCCGGACGACTACATCGCCGGCTTTCCCGAGCATCCGCATCGCGGCTTCGTCACCTTTACCTACATGCTCGACGGCCACATGGAGCACCGCGACAGCATGGGCAACCGTGGCGACCTCCAGGCCGGCGGCGCGCAGTGGATGAAGGCGGCGAGCGGCGTCATCCATTCCGAGATGCCCCAGCAGACCGACGGCCTGATGCGCGGTTTCCAGCTGTGGATCAACCTGCCGGCGCGCGACAAGCTGTCCGACCCGGCCTACCAGGAGTTTTCGGCGGCGGCGATTCCGGAAGAGGCGCGGGAGGGCGCGCGGGTGCGGGTGCTGGCCGGCGAATTCGACGGCACGCGCGGCGTCGTCGACGATCCGGCGACCGACGTACTGTATCTGGATGTCACACTGGCCGCGGGTGCCGGTTTCAGCCTGCCGCTGGAGGACGTTCGCAATGCCTTCGTCTACGTCTTCGAAGGAGACGCCCGCCTGGCCGGGGAAGCGCTGGCAAAGCACACGCTGGCGGTGCTGGGCAAGGGCGATCGGGTCGAGGTCGAGGCCGGCATAGAGGGCGCCCGCTTCATTCTGGTCGCGGGCCGGCCGATCGGCGAGCCGGTGGTGCAGTACGGTCCCTTCGTCATGAACGCGCGCGAGGAAATCGAGCAGGCCTTCGCCGATTACCGCGACGGCAATCTGGTGCGGACGCGGGCGGCGATGACCGGCCGCTGAAAGTTGGGTACCTGCCGCACCCATCTTTCTTGCAGACAGCGCGCAGCCGAATCAATAAAATGCCGGACATGAAAATCCTGCCTGCCTTGCTGCTGTGTCTGTCCCTTGCCGCCCATGCCGAATGGGGGATGGACTTTGAACACGAGTTTGACCAGGACAGACCCTGGGTCGAGGTGGCGGCGCAGCTGCCGCCCTATCCCAAGGCCGAGAACCTGATTCCGTTCAACGTGTCGTCCGCGACGCGTAATACATTCTTCGTCGACGTCGCATCGATCAGCGTCGGCGCCGACAACGTCGTCCGCTATACCGTGGTGATCGCGGCGGCAGGCGGCGCGAAGAACGTGTCGTTCGAGGGCATGCGCTGCGAATCGGGCGAGCGCCGCCTGTATGCCTACGGCCATCCCGACGGCACCTGGTCGAAGGCGCGCAACGCCGGCTGGGAGGACATCAAGTTCCGCTCGCTGCTGTCGTATCAGAAAGCCCTGTTCGAGGACCATTTCTGCCGCGACGGCCTGCGCGTGAAGGACAGCAAGGAAGCAGTACAGAACCTGCGGCGGGCGGCGCGATGAGCGCATCGGTCGTCAGGCACGCGCGGCGCATCGTCGTCAAGGTCGGCTCCAGCCTGGTCACCGCCGAGGGGCGCGGGCTCGATCACGCCGCGCTGTCGCGCTGGGCCGAGCAGATCGCGGCGCTGGCCGCACAGGGCAAGGAGGTGGTGCTGGTGTCTTCCGGCGCGATCGCCGAGGGCATCGCGCGCCTGGGCTGGAAGAAGCGGCCGAAGGCCGTCAACGAACTGCAGGCCGCCGCCGCTGTCGGCCAGATGGGGCTGGTGCAGGCATACGAGTCGATTTTCCGCACCCATGGCCTGCACGCCGCGCAGGTGCTGCTGACCCACGAGGATCTCGCCGACCGCACCCGCTATCTCAACGCGCGCTCCACCCTGCGCACGCTGCTGGAACTGCGCGTGGTGCCGATCATCAACGAGAACGACACCGTCGCCACCGACGAAATCCGCCTCGGCGACAACGACACGCTGGGCGCGCTGGTCACCAACCTGATCGAGGCCGACTGCCTGATCATCCTCACCGACCAGCCCGGTCTGTATACGGCCGATCCGCGCAAGCATCCGGATGCCAAGCTGGTGATGGATGCCCACGCCGGCGATCCCGATCTCGAACGCATGGCGGGCGGGGCGGGCAGCAGCGTCGGCACCGGCGGCATGCTGACCAAGATCCTTGCGGCCAAACGCGCGGCCCGCAGCGGCGCGCACACGGTGATTTGCAGCGGCCGCGAGGAGAACGTGCTGCTGCGCCTGGCGGCCGGCGAGCCGATCGGCAGCCAGCTGGTCGCGCGCCAGGCGCCGCTGGCGGCGCGTCGGCAGTGGCTGGCCGACCATCTGCAGCTGCGCGGCGGCGTGGTG
>DASVPF010000361.1:0-5702 GCA_036382965.1 Thiobacillus sp. | reverse complement strand
GCGGACGAAAAGCACAAATTATTTTCAGATGAGCGCTCCGACTTCATGGGCTGGCTGAAATTGTGGCGCTGGTACGAGGAGCAGGTACAGCACAAGAAAACCAACCGCCAGTTGCAGACGCTGCTGCAGGATCATTTCCTGTCGCCGCGGCGGATGCGCGAGTGGCGCGACATCCATGGGCAATTGCATGCGCAGGTCGCCGAACTCGGCTTGCGCGAGAACGAGAAGGACGCCGGCTACGACGCGATCCATCAGGCCTTGCTGACCGGCTTGCTCGGCAACATCGGCTTCAAGTCGGACGACGCCAAGGCACGCGCCAAGCCCGGCGAGGGCAACTACCAGGGCGCGCGCGGCATCAAGCTGTCGATTCACCCAGGTTCGGCGCTGGCGAAAAAAGCACCCGCAAGGGGTATGCCGCCAGACGCTCGCCCTCCGGGCGGTCCTGGCGCAGGCCCGAAGTGGATCATGGCGGCCGAGCTGACCGACACCGGCAGGCTGCTCGCGCGCACCGTTGCCGCAGTGCGTCCGGAATGGATCGAAGCCGCGGGACGCCATTTATTGACGCGCATGTTCATCGAGCCGCACTGGGAAAAGGACGGCGCGCGCGTGGTGGCGTTCGAGCGCGTGAGCCTGTACGGCATCACCCTGGTGCCGCGGCGCAAGATCCACTACGGCCCGATCGACCCGGTGCTGTCGCGCGAACTCTTCATCCGCGGCGCGCTGGTCGCGGGCGAGTACGACACGCGCGCGCCGTGGTTCGCCCACAACCGCGCGCTGATCCAGGAAATCGAAGACCTCGAACACAAGGCGCGGAAATCCGGCGTGTGGCTGGACGAGGAGCGCATCTTCCGCGTGTTCGACGCGCGCATTCCGGCGGGCGTTCATAACGGCGCGGCCTTCGAGACCTGGCGTGCGGAGGCCGAAGCCGCCCATCCGAACATCCTGTTCCTCGCGCGCGAGGACATCCTCGGCAAAGGGCTCGGCGCGGACCACACGCTGTTCCCCGAGACGATGGCGGTCGACGGCGTGGCGTGCGCGCTCAAGTACCGTTTCGAGCCGGGCCATGCGCTCGACGGCGTGACGCTCAGGCTGCCGCTGTATCTGCTCAACCGCATCGAAGCCGTGCAGGTCGACTGGCTGGTGCCCGGTCTCATCCGCGAAAAGCTCACTGCCTTGCTGAAGCTGTTGCCCAAGGACCGCCGCCGTCCGCTGATTCCCTTGCCCGACACGGTGACGGCGTTTCTCTCGGTGGCGAAGCCGGGGGAGCAGACGCTGACCGATGCGCTCGCGGCCTTCATTTGCAAAAAGACCGGCGCCGACATCCACCCCGACGCGTGGAAGGGCGAACTGCCGACGCATCTGCACATGAACCTCAGCGTGATCGACGACAGCGGCCAGGAACTCGCCGGTGGGCGCGACCTTGCCGCGCTGCGCCAGCAATTGGGCGGCGCGGCGCGCATCACTTACGGCGGCGGGGCCGCGGACGGCGAATTCGAGCGCAGCGGCCTCATCGAATGGAATTTCGGCGACCTGCCGGAACAGGTCAAATTCAGGCGCGGCGAGCGCGAACTGATCGGCTATCCGGCGCTGGTCGACAACGGCGAGAGTGTCGGCCTGCGCCTGCTCGATGGCGCCGACGTGGCGCAGGCCGAGACCCGCCGCGGCGTGGTGCGGCTGCTGCGGCTGGCGCTGGCCGCGCAGTTCAGGCAACTCGACAAGGACCTGTCGCGCGAGACCGCACTGGCGCTGAAATACCGCAGCCTCGGCAGCGCCGAGCAGCTGCGCGCGGCGCGGATCGATGCCATCGCTACGCGCGCGCTGCTCGGCGACGACGACACGCCGCGCGAGGAGAAAACGTTCAACAAGCAGAAGGAGCGTGCCAAACCACGCATCGCCGTGGTGAAGCAGGCGCTGCTGCGCGACGTCGCGGAAATCCTCGACCTGCATGCGCAGGTGGCGGCGCGGCTCGCCGCCAAGCCGCAGTTCACCGCGGTGATGCGCGACGAGTCGGCGCATCTGGCCGCGCTGGTCGCGGCGGACTTCGTCACCGCCACGCCGTGGGCGCATTTGAAGGATCTGCCGCGTTACCTGCGCGGCATCCTCAAGCGGCTGGAGAAGCTGCCCGCCGCCAGCGAGCGCGACGCGCGCGGCATGGCCGGCGTGCTGACGCTGCAGAACAAATACCTGGCGCGGCGCGCGCAGGTGCAGGGCGAAGTCCCCCCGGCGCTGGACGATTTTCGCTGGCAGCTGGAGGAGCTACGCATTTCCCTGTTCGCCCAGGAGCTGAAAACCCCCTATCCGGTGTCGGTGAAGCGGCTCGACAAGCTGTGGGACGAACTTGCCAAGCAGTCCCTGAATTGATATTGAGTCGGCAATTAAATAGTTTAGAGCCCGTTCGTGGTGAGCCTGTCGAACCACACAGCCCTTCGATCGTTCGACGGCTCACGATCAGGGCGAACGCCACGCTATTTATTGACCGACTCTATAGTGTGCAGATATGAGCGAACGCGTGTTCAATATTCCGAACGCCATCACCTTATCCAGACTGCTGGCGGTCCCCGTCATCGCGTGGCTGATCCTGCAGCAGCGCTGGGTGGCGGCGTGCGTGCTGTTCCTGGCGGCGGCGCTGTCGGACGGCCTCGACGGCCTGCTGGCGCGCTGGCTGAAACAGACGACTCCGCTCGGGGCAGCGCTCGACACCGTCGCCGACAAGGCGCTGGGCGTGGTGACGCTGGTGATGCTGACGCAGGCGGGGGCGATCCCGCTGTGGGTGACGCTGGCGATACTGCTGCGCGACAGCATCATCGTGCTGGGCGCGCTGAGCTACCGCGGGCTGGCCGGCCACCTCGACATCCATCCGACCTGGCTCGGCAAGACGCACGTGTTCGCCGAGTTCTCCCTGCTGACGCTGGTGCTGGCGGAACTGGCGGGGCTGCGGCAACTGGGCGGCTGGCTGACGCCATTGTTCGCCGTCGTGTTCGCCATCGCGGTTGCATCGGGCGTGCAGTATGTGTGGATATGGGGCGCCAAGGCGCGGCGCGAGCGCGCGGCGGCCCGCCTCAAGCCGCGCTGACCCGCTCACTGGAACTGCAAGCGGGCCTGGCGTTCCGAGTCGTAGCCGGTCTTGATCCGGTACATGGCGGCGTCGGCGGCGCGGATCAGCGCGTCTTCGTCGGTGCCGTCCTCGGGATACAGCGCATGGCCGATGCTGGCGGAGATTTTCACGTCGAGGCCAAAGAAACTCGAGTCCACTGTGAGCGCCTGCTCGATCTTGTGCGCGGTGGCGACATAGTCTTCATGCCCCTGCACGCCTTCGAGCAGCACCACGAATTCGTCGCCCCCCAGACGCGCAACCGTGTCGGAGTCGCGAATGCTGGTGGTGAGGCGTTTCGCCACCTCGGTCAGCACCGCGTCGCCGACATGGTGGCCATGCAGGTCGTTGATGTCCTTGAAACGGTCCAGGTCCACGTACATGATGCCCAGCTTGCCGCCGTAGCGATGGGCGTGCCGAATCGCTTGCTGCAGGCGGTCGTAAAACAGCCGCCGGTTGGCCAGCCCGGTTAGCGAGTCATGGGTAGCTTCTTCGTGCAGCGCCGCCCGCGAATGTTCCAGTTCGCTCATCTGTTCGCGCATCTTTTGCGATGTCAGACGGATTCTCCGCCACGTATGCCATGCGATCAGCGACGCCAGGGCGATGGCTGCAATGCCAAAAGTCACCGTGAGCGCAAAGGTGCTCCGGTAGATTCGCAGGGCCTGCTGCTGGGCGGCCAGGTTGGCCTGCTGGTACAGAGTGCGCATATCGGCCAGTTGCCGGTTGAAGGCTTCCATGAGGGGGATGGCTTCCTGCACCAACACCTGGTTCGCCTCTGCACTGCGTTCAGCGTTGAGCAGATCGAACACGCGCTCCTGTACCGCCTGAATGTCGTTGACCAGGCGGGTCTGGGCGTCGAAGCTGCGCTTTTCGTCCGGGGTGAACCCCATCTGGCGCAGGGCGTTGCGTCCGCTCCCGACCAGGAAGCCGGCGTGGTTGAATTCCAGAAAGTAGGCATCGCGCTCGAAAGGGTCGTCGGTCAGCGCTATGCGGAACAGACTCTCGGTGCGGAGGCGCGACGCCGCTTGGGTTTGCGTGATGAGATCGATCTTGAGGTTGTGGCGATCGAGCACAGCGTGCAGTTGCTGGTGCTGCAAGTTGAATTGCAGCAGGGCCAGGACCAGCCCAAAAACCAGGGCAACCAATGCGATGAAGGCTGCGCCGGTGGTGAAGAAAAATCCGCGTTGCATGAGCCGCTGTTCCCTATGCTACGAATGCTGATTCACGGCTCTGCACGGGAAGATTGAGCGATCCCGGCATGTTGCAGGCTTTGCAGGACCCGCTTCACTTCCGCGGCGTGGTACGCAGGATCCACCCGATCGAAACGCGCTGCGATGCGCCCGTCCGGCGCGATGATGAAGGTATGGCGGCGGGCAAAGCGCGCGACGCCCAGATTGAGCAGGCTGTCGTAGGCTGCGGCGGTCTGCCCGTCCGGATCGGACAGCAGCGGAAACGGCAGCCGGTATTTGCGGGAGAAGTCGGCGTGCGACCGCGCGCTGTCGAGACTGACGCCGACCACGGCCGCACCTTGTTCGCCCAGGCTCCCGACGTCGTCGCGAAAACGGCATGCCTCCTTGGTGCAGCCCGGGGTATCGTCCTTGGGATAGAAATACAGTACCAGCCAGCGTCCCGCATAATCGCCCAAGCGGCGGGTCCGGCCCTCCTGATCCTGCAAGGCGAAATCCGGCGCCGTGCTGCCCTCCGCCCGTTGCGGTCCGCCCGGTCTAAGCATCCATAGAATCGCACTGGCTGCCAGTAGCAGCAGAACCAATCCGCCCAGTATCGGTTTCAGCATATTTTTGTCCCCCGAACTTCATCATAGCCGGCTTGAGCACCGGGCAAGCGGGATTCGCGCGCTCGGTAATCCACGCGTGATTCGGTAGAATGCGCGCCACGCCCCGGTAGCTCAGTGGATAGAGCAACCCCCTCCTAAGGGGTAGGTCGGACGTTCGATTCGTCTTCGGGGCGCCATTAATACATCCAGCAAAATCCGATAATGTCCGTGAGCCCGCGTAAAACCGGGCTTTTTCTTTGCCTTGTTGTCCGATGTGGTCTAGTATTGTCCATTAGAAGCTACCCCCAAGTGGGGGTAAGTAGGGGGGTAACCCGGAAGCGCGAAAAACGGTTACCCCCAAACTAGGGAGAACCTGACTATGCCGCTGTCCGATACCAAGATCCGCAAGGCCAAGCCTACAGACAAGCCTTACAAGCTGGCCGACGAGAAGGGGCTTTTCCTGCTGGTCACCCCTGCCGGGGGTAAGTGGTGGCGTCTGAAGTATCGCTTCGGTGGCAAGGAGAAGTTGCTGTCCTTTGGCACATACCCGGATGTCGGCTTGAAGGATGCACGGGGTAGCCGTGACAAGGCCCGCAAGCTGCTGGCGAACGGCACCGACCCAGGGGAGCAGCGCAAGGAAGCCAAGCAGGCCGACCAGGCTGCACGCGCGAACTCGTTCGAGGCCGTGGCGCGTGAGTGGCACGCCATGAAGCTGAAGCGGAAGTGGACGCAATCGACCGCCGACAAGACCATGACCCAGCTTGAGGCCTATGTCTTCCCGGCGATCGGGCACCTGCCGATAGCCAGCGTGAAGGCTTCGCAAATACTGGCGACGCT
>DASVPF010000360.1:0-3296 GCA_036382965.1 Thiobacillus sp. | reverse complement strand
CAAGATCAAGTGCTCGCTGCACGGCAGCTACTTCGACCTCACCACCGGCGAGCCCACCTGCGAGCCGGCCGACGCGCCGATCCGGACCTACGAGGTCAAGGTCGAGGATGGCCAGGTGTGGGTCAGGGCCTGACTACTTTTTGAGCAGTTCGCGAACCGCCCGCACGATGTCCGGGTGGTCGAAGTCGCGCCCGCCCATGGCGCGGTACACGATGCGTCCCCCCTTATCCACGATGAAGCTGGTGGGCAGCCCCAGCACCCCCCAGGCCGGGGCCACCGCGCTGTCGCGGTCGAACAGGATGGGGAAGGTGGGCGACGGGTCCAGTTGCCCGGTGAACACGAATACGCTGTCGGGCGTTTCCTGCTGGTCGATGGCAAGGACGACAAAAGGCTGGCCTTTCAGCTGCTGCGACAGCCGCTCCATCGAGGGCATTTCGCGGCGGCAGGGCGGGCACCAAGTCGCCCAGAAATTGACCAGCACCACGTTGCCGCGGTAGTCGGACAGGCGATGCAGCTTGCCGTCGAGGTCGGGCAGCGCGAAATCCGGGGCCGCCTTGGCGGGCTTCAGCGCCGTCAGGGTGTGGCTCAACTCGGGCAGCGGCAGCGCCGCCCAGGCGGGCGATACCAGGCACAGCGTGGCCCACAGGCACAGCGCGCTAGCGTTCAGCAGGCTTCGCAGGCGCGCAGGCAAGGTTCTCGAGTTTTCCGGTGTAGCGTTTGCCATGATGACTCCAGGAATAGATGAGGTCGAAGCGCGATCCGGGCGGCAGGTGCACCGTGGTGAAACCCTGCGCCCAGTCGCCGGTGTCGAAGCTGACGGCGGCGGGCAGGATGGACCAGCCGAAATCCGCGCCCAGTTTCTTCCATTCGGCGACCCATTCGGGCTTGGTCTTGAGGCGGTGCTGCTGGCCGTCCGGCGTGACGTAACGCCAGTCCGCCACCCGGTAGGCCAGCGTGCCGCCCGACTGGTTCTGCGCGATGCTGCCGAACACGCAATATTCCTTCATGCTGTCCACCACGGCGGGCGGCAGGCCGCGCGACGAATAGACCGCCGCGACAAAATCCGGGTAAAGCTGGATGAGTTCGAGGCTGAAGCCGCGGTCCTGCTTTTTCCAGGACATCAGCCCGCTGTCCGGGTCGCGGGTCTGCGTCAGTTCCGCCGCCTGAAGAGCGGGGGAAGTCAGCAGCAGCGCCAGCAGGCAGAGGCGGCGAGATGGCAGGCGAGTGATTTGCATGGAAGGAGTTTAGCGCGAGCCGGGGCTGTATTGCCATGCCGGGAGAATGGGCGGGACGACTGGACACTCGGGTAAAATCGAATCTTTAGTAGAGTGAATTCCATGGCTGATCCCATCCAACACAAGGGCGCGGCGAAAACCTCGCGCATTCCCATCAAGATCGTGCCACAGGAGCGCATGCGCCTGCCGCCGTGGATCCGCGCGAAAGCCCCGAATCTGCCGAACGTCGGCCGGCTGAAAGGCATCCTGCGCGAGGCCAGGCTGCACACCGTGTGCGAGGAAGCCTCGTGCCCCAATCTGGGCGAATGCTTCGGCCACGGCACCGCCACCTTCATGATCCTGGGCGACCTGTGCACGCGACGCTGCCCGTTCTGCGACGTCGGCCACGGCACGCCGCTGCCGCCGGACGTCGACGAGCCGCGCCACCTGGCCGAAACCATCGCGCTGATGGCGCTAAAATACGTCGTCATCACCAGCGTCGACCGCGACGACCTGCGCGACGGCGGCGCCGAGCACTTTGCACAATGCATCGCGGCGGTACGCGACAAATCGCCCGCCACCCGCATCGAAATCCTCACCCCGGATTTCCGCGGGCGTCTCGACCGCGCACTGGAAAAACTCGATACCGCACCGCCCGACGTGATGAACCACAACCTGGAAACCGTGCCGCGCCTGTACAAGGCAGCGCGTCCCGGCGCCGACTACGCGCATTCGCTGAAGCTGCTGAAGGATTTCAAGGCGCGCCATCCCGCCATTCCCACCAAGTCCGGCCTGATGCTGGGACTGGGCGAGGAAGACGACGAAATCCTGCAGGTGATGCGCGATCTGCGCGCGCACGACGTCGACATGCTGACGCTCGGCCAGTATCTGCAGCCTTCTCAGCACCACCTGCCGGTGCTGCGCTTCGTCACGCCCGAACGCTTCGCGCAGTTCGAGCAGGAAGCATTGGCGATGGGATTCAAGCACGCCGCCTGCGGGCCGATGGTGCGATCGAGCTATCACGCCGATCAGCAGGCGGCTGGCATGTAGACTGTGAGTGTCCGCGCGTAAACGCGCGACAGGGAGGGAAATAAATAAAATGGATAGGGGATCGTTGGGGGCGTTGCGTTGGGTCGGGAGCCTGTGTATCGCATTGATACTGTCAGCGTCCGCGCAGGCGGCGGGTGGATCGAAAACGGCAACAAAATTGCCCGCAAAGAAGCTTACGCCCGCAGCTTCCGCTGCCCCCGGTAGCGAGTCGATTCAATCCACGGCATTCAAATACCTCATTAGCGCCCCTACGGCTTATGTCGTGCGTCATGCCGATCCGGACGATAAGAAATCCCCTATCCAGACCGCGACCGACGTGCAGGTACTCCTGTTGGAGCGGCAGATTTCCCTGCTGGCTACTGAACCGGTCGAATATGTGCGAGTCGTTGTGCGCCCCCTCAACAGTCAGGGCGTGCAATCGGTATCCCAGATCTATCTGGGTTTTAATCCCGCTTATCAGCGGCTGGCGCTGCACCGCATCCGTGTGGCGCGTGTGGGTAAAGTGGTCGACCGGACCCGTTCCGTCAAGCTGGACTTGTTGCGCCGCGAAAAAAATCTGGAGAACAATCTTTATGAAGGCGACGTTACCGCGTTGGGTATCTTGCCCGACGTACGGGTTGACGATGTGATCGATTACGAATACAGCGTGACTGGCAGCAATCCCATTTTTGGCAATCGTTATGCAACACGTGTGAATATCAGCCAGGGGTATCCGCTGGATGAATTCCATCTGCGTTTCCTGACTCCGGAAAAACGCGCGATCCAGGTACGTGCATCCAGCGGCGTGCAACTCGTTCGCAGCCAGGCGGATGGCATCAGCCAGTACGAAGTCGTCAGCAAGACGGTATCGCCTGTGATCGACGAAGTAAACCGGCCACAGTGGTACGACCCCGGAAAGCGTATCGAAATCAGTGAATATGCCGACTGGAATGAGGTCAGGCATTGGGCCGAAGGCCTGTTCAAGCAGCAGGGCGAGTTGTCGCCGACGATTCAGCGGCAACTCGCGGCATGGCGGGCAGAGGGACTTCCACC
>DASVPF010000359.1:0-4092 GCA_036382965.1 Thiobacillus sp. | reverse complement strand
CGCCGACATCGCGCGACAGGCGGTCGAGGTCGCCGTAGCCGAGGGTGACGCCCATGTTGGTGAAGGCGGGACGCTCGCGGAAGCGCTCGCAGCTCTGTTCGAACATGTCCTTGAGCGAAGCGAAGCGGCGGATGTCGGCTTCCGCCGGAACGCCTTCCGGATAATGATCGAGCCAGATGGGTTCCATCGTTCCCGGCGCGCGCCGCAGGGGACCTAGTGTGCGTCCGGGCTGATGATCAGCACGTCGCTCGCCGCAGCGAAGGCCACGTCCTTGCTCACGCTGCCCAGCATCCAGTCCTGCAGGCCGCCGCCATAGCCGTGGCGCCCCAGCACCACCAGGTCGGCGTGATTCTCCTCGATGCACTGGCAGATTGCCACGGGGGGAGAGCCGGGCTGGACCAGGCGGCCGACCGCCGCGCTGTTCTCGATCGGTGCCAGCAGGGCATCCAGCTTTTTCCCGGCTTCCGTGCGCAGGCGTGCGAGCCAGTCCGCGATGTCGACCTGGACCAGCTTCGACTTGCGCAGGCGCTGCTCGGCTTCGCTGCCCAGCACGTACAGCGCGTCCACCCGCGCCCCGTCGGCGAGACTGATGGCGTGGTTCACCACCGCCACCGATACCGGGGAGAAGTCGACTGCCGCCACCACCTGGCGGTAAGGCTCGTCCGCCGGTTTCCTGACGACGAGCACCGGGCGGGTGGTCACCCTGAGCAAACGCGACACGGTGGACCCGAGGAGCAGGTCGGTCAGCGTGCTCTCGCCGCGTGAGCCGGCCGCCACCAGATCGGCGGACGCTTCCTGCGCGTAGGCGGCGATTTCGGTATGCGCCCGGCCCAGGCGGGTCACGGCATGGGCGCGAATCCCAAACTGGCTGGCCAGACTGGCCGCCATGGCCTCCAGCCGGGACTGCTCCGCGTGCTGCAAGTCCAGGTCGTGCTGGCCGAATTCGTCCGGGCCCAGCGTCAGGCCGGGGTAGAGGTCGAGCGGACGCACCACATGCACCACGTGCAAGTCGGCGTCGTGTTGCTGGGCGATGCGCGCGGCGCGCAGCACGACCCGCTCGGAGAAGGCTGAAAAATCGGTGGCGGCAACGATGCAGCGGAGGCTGGACATGGCGGATTCCCGAAAAACGAGTCGCTGTCTTATTAATAGCCTACTCGCCGGCATCCCGGGTACGAACGCCGCGCATTCGGGCCGGCCAGCGCCGCCCGAACGGGACGGCGGGTTCAGCGGCCTGGCAAAGCCACTTCGTACCACCCCTTGCTGCGATTGACGATCTTCACCACCAGCAGCATCACCGGCACCTCGATCAGCACGCCCACCACGGTGGCGAGCGCCGCGCCCGACTGGAAGCCGAACAGTGCGATTGCCGCCGCCACCGCCAGCTCGAAAAAGTTGGACGCACCGATCAGTGCCGATGGACAGGCCACATTGTGCTTCTCACCCACTTTCCGATTCAACCAGTAGGCTAGCGCCGAGTTGAAGAACACCTGAATCAAAATCGGTACGGCCAGGAGCGCGATGATCAGCGGCTGCGCGATGATCGCCTCGCCCTGGAAGGCGAACAGCAGCACCAGCGTGGCCAACAGCGCCAGGATCGAGGCGTGGCCGAGCTGCGCCATCGTCGCATCGAACGCCGCCTGCCCGCGTTTCAACAACGCCTTGCGCCAGAGCTGCGCGAGGATCACCGGGATGACGATGTACAGCACCACGGAAGTGAAGAGTGTGTCCCACGGCACGACGATCGCCGACAGCCCGAGCAGCAGGCCGACGATGGGCGCGAAGGCAAAGATCATGATGGTGTCGTTCAGCGCCACCTGCGACAGCGTGAAATAGGGATCGCCGCCGGTGAGCCGGCTCCACACGAATACCATCGCAGTGCACGGCGCGGCCGCCAGCAGGATGAGCCCGGCGACATAGCTGTCGAGCTGCTCCGCCGGCAGGTATGGCGCAAACCAGTGGCGTATGAAGAGCCACGCCAGCAGCGCCATCGAAAACGGCTTCACCGCCCAGTTGACGAAGAGCGTCACGCCAATGCCGCGCCAGTGCGACTTCACCTGGTGCAGCGCGGAAAAATCGATCTTCATCAGCATGGGGATGATCATCACCCAGATCAGCAGCCCGACCGGGAGGTTGACCTGCGCCACTTCCATGCGCCCCAGCGCCTGGAACGGCGCCGGCAGCAACTGGCCCAGCAGCACGCCGGCGACGATGCACAGCGCCACCCATAGCGAAAGCCAGCGCTCGAACACGCTCATCGGCGCGCCGGCGGCACGTTTGGCGGTCACTTCACACTGTGCGCTCATCGCGCGCCCCGGGTCAAAGTCATCGTGCTCATGCCGTCTCCGATCGCGCGCACCGCCTGCTGCAGCTTCATGTTGTCCAGCGTGTGGAACGGCAGGCTGACGAAGGCGGACAGGCGCCGCTGCAACTGGCTCATCGCCTCGATGAAGGCATGGCGCTTGACCTCGTCGCTGCCCTCGACTGCGCCCGGGTCGGGGATGCCCCAGTGCGCCGTCATCGGCTGTCCCGGCCATACCGGGCAGACCTCGCACGCGGCGTTGTCGCACACGGTGATGACGAAATCGAGATGCGGCGCATCGGGCTGCGCGAATTCGTCCCACGACTTGCTGCGCAGTTCGGCAGTGGGGAAACGGTTCTTTTCCAGCAGTTCCCGCGCAAACGGATTGACCCGTCCGGCTGGCGTGCTGCCCGCGCTGAACGCGCGGAAGCGCCCCCTGCCCATGTTGTTCAGCAGCGTTTCGGCGAGGATCGAGCGCGCCGAATTGCCGGTGCACAGGAACAGCACGTTGAAAACGGGTTCGGCCATGGCAGCGTCTCCGTCGACTCAGACGGCCGCTTGCAGGCCGAACTTCTCGCGCACCGCCGCAACCAGCCGGCTGCGGATGTCGTCGCGCACCGCGAGGAAACTCTCCAGCGGCTCGCCGTGCGGATCATGGAAAGGCAGGTGAATGCTGGGGATCGGCCTGGGGAAGATCGGGCACGCTTCCTTCGCGTTATCGCACACCGTCACCACCAGGTCGATGTCCTCGCTCATCACCGCGTCGATGTCCTTCGGGTGCAGGCCGTCGGTGTTCAGGCCGGCCGCTTGCAACGCCGCGATCGCGCCGTCGGCCACTTTCGGCTGCGGCCGGGTGCCGGCGGACAGCGCGCGCACCTGTCCGGCGAGATCATGGTTCAACAGCACTTCAGCCATTTGCGAGCGGCAGGAATTGCCGGTGCACAGCACCAGCACGGTGTAGGTTTTTTCAGACACGAGGGGTTCCTTGATGAAATGAATTTGGTTGGAGAGAACCTTGAGCAAGCCGTCATTGCGAGGCGCGCAGCGACGCGGCATACGATTCCACACGTGCTTTAGCACGTAGCGGATCGGAGTCCTTTAGGGCAATCCAGAAATGGCCACCCAATGCGCCGGATTGCTTCGTTTCACTCGCAATGACAGGTCTTAACAACAGCCTCCCGCGGCCGGCTTGGCCTTGACCGGGATGCAGCCGGAGACTTGGGTAACAGCGGGCTCAGGCACGCAGCAGCCGTTCGCCTGCTGCCCGCCGAACACCGGCACGCTGTCGAGCGTGTGGTAGGTTTCCCAGGCGATGCCGGTGGGGTCGGTCGCCCAGTACTTGTCCGATTTGGCGTAGCAGCAGGTGGTACCCATCTCCTCCACCACCTCGGCGTCGAGCTTCCGCAGGCGCGCGTTCATCTCGGCCAGTTCGTCGGCCGATTCGACCTGAACGCCCAGATGGTTCAGCCCAGCAGGCGCGCCGCGCGCCGAAATCGCGAAGTTGACGCGCGGATCGTCGAGCATCCATTTCGCGTAATCGTTCTTGGCGACGGTCGGCTCGGCGGCAAACAGGGCCGAGTAAAAACGGATGCTGGCGGCCAGATCGTCGACCGCGACGTGTATGTGCAGGCGTTTCATGTGGACTCCTTTTCGAGGGAACAGACGGGTGAACAGACCGGCGTGCAGGGATTGCCGCCGCAGCAGTTCTCGGTGAGAAAGCCGACCAGCGCATTCATGGTCGAGAAAAATTTTTGGGGTGGTCACGCCATCGTTGGCGGTCATTTGCCGATTGC
>DASVPF010000358.1:0-3260 GCA_036382965.1 Thiobacillus sp. | reverse complement strand
AGCCGGGAACGGAAATGAACGATTTGTTCGGTTCGCGTTTTAACTCCGTGACTACCAGATCGAATGGGGCACCTTGTTCTTTTGAACTGACTGTGTAAAGAGATGGCTGGCCTAATACCGGTTGCGTCAAAAGCATTGCGCATGCGACAAGAAATCGGGCGGGGAGTATCTGCATGTTCTTGGAGACCTAACGTTATTTAGACAGCGCGCAGCCCGACTTTCCGCACCGCCTAGATCGGCACGTTCATCAGACTACACGCTGTAATTGTTTGATTAATTGGAACTCTATCCCCTACCCATTCGTTTACGCAAACCTAAAAGATCTCGGATGAGCGTTCGCGCAACACTTCAACACCGCCGCGGCCTTCACCCAAACACCACCTCCGCCACATCCTGATACCGCGTCGCGAAATGCACCGTCATCCCGGCACGGATGTGCTCGGGCAGTTTGTCGAAGTCGCGCCGGTTGGCGTCGGGCAGGATGAGTTCGTCGATTCCGGCGCGGCGTGCGGCGATGACCTTTTCGCGGATGCCGCCCACCGGCAGCACCTGGCCGGTCAGCGTGAGTTCGCCGGTCATCGCCAGCGGGCGCGGAATCTTCTTGTTTTTCGCCAGCGACAGCAGCGCGGTCGCCATGGTGACGCCGGCGCTGGGTCCGTCCTTGGGGGTGGCGCCTTCCGGCACGTGCAGGTGGACGAAACTCTTGTCGAAGAAGGTGTTGTCCGCGCCATGGCGTTTCAGGTGCGACGCGACGTAGCTGTAGGCGATCTCGGCCGATTCCTTCATCACCTCGCCGAGCTTGCCGGTGAGCTTGAAGCCGCGGTTCAGCGTGTGAATGCGGCTCGCCTCGACCGGCAGCGTCGCGCCGCCCATCGCGGTCCATGCCAGGCCGGTGACCACGCCGACTCCGCTCATCGGTCTTTCTTTCGTGAACACCGGCTTGTCGAGATAGGCCTCGACTTCCTTGATGCCGATCCTGATCGGTGTGGCGGCGCCGCCGAGGATCTTCACCACGGCCTTGCGCGCCACCCGTCCCAGCTGCTTTTCCAGGTTGCGCACGCCGGCTTCGCGCGCGTAGCCCTCGATGACGTGGCGCAACGCGCCTTCGCTGATGGTGAGCTGGTTTTTTTTCAGCCCCGCGCGGGTCAGCACGCGCGGCCACAGGTGGTGCTTGGCGATGGCGACCTTTTCCTGTGTGATGTAGCCCGACAGGCGGATGACTTCCATGCGGTCGAGCAGCACCGACGGAATGGAAAAGTCGTTCGCGGTGCAGATGAACAGCGTCTTCGACAGATCGAAGCGCACGTCGAGATAATGGTCGAGGAAGTCGGCGTTCTGCTCGGGGTCGAGCACTTCCAGCAAGGCGGACGCGGGGTCGCCCTGGTAGCTGGCGCCGATCTTGTCGATCTCGTCGAGCATGATGACCGGGTTGGCCGAGCCGACTTCCTTCAGCGCCTGCACGAACTTGCCGGGCATGGCGCCGATGTAGGTGCGGCGGTGGCCCTTGATTTCGGCCTCGTCGCGCATGCCGCCGACCGAGAAGCGATAGAACTTGCGCCCCAGCGCTTCCGCCACCGATTTGCCGATCGAGGTTTTGCCGACGCCGGGCGGCCCGATCAAGAGCAGGATCGAGCCCGCCATTTCGCCGCGCATCGCGCCGACGGCGAGGAACTCGATGATGCGGTCCTTCACGTCTTCCAGCCCGTCGTGATCGCGGTCGAGAATGACGCGCGCGCGTTCGAGGTCTATCTTGTCCTGCGTATGCACACCCCACGGCAGCACGGTCAGCCAGTCGAGATAATTGCGGGTGACGGTGTATTCCGGCGAGCCGGTCTCCAAGAGCGACAGCTTGTGCATTTCCTCGTCGACGCGCTTTTTCGCCTGTTCGGGCAGGTGCAGTTTGGCGAGGCGCTCGTTGAAGGTGTCGAGCTCGGCGGTCTTGTCGTCCTTCGCCAGCCCCAACTCTTTCTGGATCGCCCGGAGCTGCTGGCGCAGGAAGAATTCGCGCTGCTGCTCGCTCATCTTCTCGTCGACCTTTTCGCGGATGTCCGACTGCAGGCGCGCGACGTCGAGTTCCTTCTTCAGCAGCACCAGCACCTTCTCCATGCGCTTCTTCAGCGAAAAGGCTTCCAGCACCTCCTGCAACGCCTGCTTGGACGCGGTGGTGAGGCTGGCGGCGAAATCGGTCAGCTGCGACGGCTCGTTCGGCCCGAAGCGGTTGAGGAAGAACTTCAGTTCCTCGGAGTACAACGGATTGAGCGGCAGCAGTTCCTTGATGGTGTTGATGATGGCGATGGAATAGGCGCGGATTTCCTCCGATTCCGGCTTGCCGGTTTCGTTCGGATAGTCGACCCGGACCTTGTACGGCGGCGTGTCCGACAGCCACTCGACGATGCGAAAACGCCGCGTGCCTTCGGCGATGAACTGCATCTTGCCGTCGGCGCGCACCGGATGATGAATGCGCACCACGGTACCGACGCTACGGAAATCCGAGCGTTTCACGTCGTCGCTGTTGTCGGGCTTGACCTGCACCAGCCCGACCATGTGATGCGCCGTGTTGCCGACCGCCTCCACCGTCGCCAGCCACGGCGCCTCGTTCATCAGCAGTGGGAGGGTTTGCGCCGGAAAGAACGGTTTTTCCGTCAGCGGCAGCAGATACAGTTCGGCCGGCAGCACCGGGGCGGCCGGCAACTGGCGGTCATCGGGCAGGACTTCGCCTTCCAGGGGGTCGTTGGGCATGATCTTCTTCTCAATCCGGACGTCCGGACTGGAAGTATCGGGCCTATCCGCCCGATTTCAAGGCCGGACCAGACTCGCTTGTACCGGCTTGGCCCGAGCCGGATCGGCTTGATCCGGATTGGGACGAACCGGAATTTCCTCGACCGTGTCCGGCATGCCCGACAGGATCATCAGCTCGACCCGGCGGTTGCGCGCCCGGCCTGCGGCCGTATCGTTGGCCGCGAGCGGCTGGCTGGCCTCGCGCCCGATGGCATACAGGCGCGCCGGCGCAATGCCGCTGTCGGCCAGCAGGCGCACCACGCTGCTGGCGCGCACCGCCGACAGTTCCCAGTTGGAGGCAAAAATCGAATTGCTGATCGGCACGTTGTCGGTGTGGCCGGTGATTTCCAGGTTGAACGGCTCGCTCTTCAGTTTTTCCGCCACGGCGCGCAGCACCGCCAGCGATTGCGGCGCCAGTTCGGCACGCCCCGGCTGGAACAGCACGTTGGCGTTGATCTCGATGCTGACGCCGCGCCGGCTCT
>DASVPF010000357.1:0-5759 GCA_036382965.1 Thiobacillus sp. | reverse complement strand
GTTGGCGACCACCGGCGCGGCGCCGCCGAGTTGCGCATGGCCGAAGGCGTCGCGCGTGCCCTGCTCGGCGAGGAAGCGGCCGTCCGGATAGTGACAGCCTTCGGAGACCACCACGGTGCAGTAGCCGTGTTCCTTCACCAGCTTGTCGACGCGGGCGAGGAATTTCTTCTGGTCGAATTCGATTTCCGGGAACAGGATGACGACTGGAATACCGTGGTCCTCGACCAGCCCGCCGGCGGCGGCGATCCAGCCGGCGTGGCGGCCCATGACCTCGATCACGAACACCTTGGTCGAGGTCTTCGCCATCGAGCGCACGTCGTAGCTGGCTTCCAGCGTGGACACGGCGATGTACTTGGCGACCGAGCCGAAGCCCGGGCAGCAGTCGGTGATCGGCAGGTCGTTGTCGACGGTCTTCGGCACGTGGATCGCCTGAATCGGATAGCCCATCGCCTCGGACAGCTGGCTGACCTTGAAGCAGGTGTCGGCCGAGTCGCCGCCGCCGTTGTAGAAGAAGTAACCGATGTTGTGCGCCTTGAACACTTCGATCAGGCGCGCGTATTCGCGCTTGTTGGCTTCCAGCGACTTGAGCTTGAAGCGGCACGAGCCGAACGCGCCCGACGGCGTGGTGCGCAGCGCGGCAATCGCGGCGGCGGATTCCTTGCTGGTGTCGATCAGGTCTTCGGTCAGCGCGCCGATGATGCCGTTGCGGCCGGCGTAGACCTTGCCGATCTTGTCCTTGTGCTTGCGCGCGGTTTCGATCACGCCGCAGGCGGATGCGTTGATGACGGCAGTGACGCCGCCGGATTGTGCGTAGAAGGCGTTCATTTTCTTCGCCATGGTGCTGTCTCCTCGATAATTCTGATGGCTCGTTTTCAAAACAAAAAGCCAGCGCAAGGCTGGCTTTTAAAACTCAACTGTTGCCGGACGCGTCGCCCTCGGCCAGGCGCTTGGCCTCTTCGTCGGCCTGCATTTTCAGCAGCGTGGTGACGCAGTCGCCGATATCGTCATATTCCTCGCGCCCCGTGGAAAAGCGGTCGCGGATGCGATAGAAGAACATGCTGCGGTAGCGCGAATCGCCCGTTTTGGACAGCACGAAATGACAGCCGTGTTCGTTCCAGTAAAAGCCCGGACACAGCGTCAGTTCGCGGTCGTCGATGTGCAGGCGGATTTCGGTTTCGACGTCCTGGATCTCGACGTCCCTGCCGTAGCGTTCCTTCACCGCGCCGGAGACGATCCAGCGTTCGGTGTCGGTCAGCGGGGAAATCGGCTGCGGCATGTCAGTGATGCGTCAATCGGCGCTGCTTCAATCAGCCCAGGGCGGCAAAGATCGAATCGCGGATGCCTTCGACCTTGCCGACGCCGGCGATCTTGACGTACTTGGGCGCGCCGGCTTCGCCGCGCGCGGCCCAGTCGCCGTAGTACTTCACCAGCGGCTCGGTCTGCGCATGGTAGACGTCGAGGCGCTTCTTCACGGTCTCTTCCTGGTCGTCGTCGCGCTGGATCAGGTCTTCGCCGGTAACGTCGTCCTTGCCGGCCACCTTGGGCGGATTGAACACGACGTGGTAGGTGCGGCCCGACGCCACGTGGACGCGGCGGCCGGACATGCGCTTGACGATTTCTTCGTCGGCGACGTCGATCTCGACCACGTGGTCGATCGGCACGCCGGCGGCCTTCATCGCCTCGGCCTGCGGAATGGTGCGCGGGAAACCGTCGAACAGGTAGCCGTTCTTGCAGTCGGCTTCGGTCAGGCGCGCCTTCACCATGCCGATGATGATGTCGTCGGACACCAAGCCGCCGGCGTCCATGATGGCCTTGGCTTTCATGCCGAGTTCGGTGCCGGCCTTGATCTGCGCACGCAGCATGTCGCCGGTGGAAATCTGTGGAATGCCGTATTTTTCCTTGATGTAATTGGCTTGCGTGCCCTTGCCCGCACCGGGGCCGCCCAACAGAATCAAACGCATTGCTTTCTCCCTTTATGGATATGAATATGCCAAACCGCGCTAGCCTAAGCCAAGCGCGATTCAAGCAACACTTAAAATTTTTTATTGGGGGATTTAAGTTGTTCGAAACAGGCCACGAACCCGCGCCAGGTCTTCCGGTGTGTCCACCCCCGGAGCCGGCGCAGTGGGCGTGACGCCGAGGCTGATGCGGTGGCCGTGCCACAGCACGCGCAATTGCTCCAGCATCTCATAGCGTTCCAGCGGCGAGACGGCGAGGCTGGCATAGGTGCGCAGGAAGCCGGCGCGGTAGGCGTACAGGCCGATATGGCGCAGCGCGCCGAGTTCGTGCGGCATCGCCTGCTGCATCGAAAACGCATCGCGCGGCCAGGGAATCGGCGCGCGGCTGAAATACAGCGCATAGCCGGCTTCGTCGGCCACGACCTTGACGACGTTGGGATTGACGAAATCGGCGTGGTCGTGGATCGGATGCGCCAGCGTGGCCATCACCGCGTCGCCATGCAACACAAGTTGCCTTGCGGCTTCGCGGATCAGCGCCGGATCGATCAGCGGCTCGTCGCCCTGCACGTTCACTACCAGGGTATCGTCCGCCCAACCTAGGGTTTCGGCGACTTCGACCAGGCGTTCGGTGCCAGACTGGTGATCAGGCGAGGTCATCAGGGCCTGATGACCGGCGGCCTCGACCGCCTGCTGCACCCGCGCATCGTCGGTGGCGACGACGACCGACTCGGCGCCGGCCCGCAGGACACGCTCCAGCACATGCAACACCATGGGACGCCCGCCGATGTCCGCCAGCGGCTTGCCCGGCAGCCGGCTCGACGCGTAGCGCGCGGGAATGACGACGCGGAAACGCATGTCAGGCACGCCTTATTGGTGAATTTCGCCGGGCTCCAGCGGGCGCGCCTCTTCAGGCAGCATCACCGGAATGTCGTCGCGGATGGGATAGGCCAGACGGCAGGCCTTGCACACCAGTTCGTGCGCGGTTTTTTTCCACTCGAGCGGCCCTTTGCAAACCGGGCAGACGAGGATTTCAAGAAGTTTGGGGTTCATCGATCAAGGTCCTGTAAATCGGGGACGCGGCGGCCGCGTCGGATTGTTGCGACTTGCTTTGGTAAAGATGGATGTCGGCGACTGACAGCAGTGTCATCAGGTCGTGGCCGTCGCGCGGCGCCTGGCTGACGCCCAGGCTCACCGCCATCGGCAGGCCGTTGCTGTGGCTCCAGGCCCGGGTGCGCGCTTCGATACGTTCGAAAATCTGCTGGATGGCGACATTGTCACGTTGCGGCAGGAGGGCGACGAATTCGTCGCCGCCCCAGCGGCCGCACACGCCCGTTCCGGCGGACTCGCTGAATATCTGCGCAAACTCGGCCAGCACGCGGTCGCCCACGCCATGGCCAAAACGATCGTTGACCGCCTTGAACTCGTTGAGGTCGGCAAACAGCACGGTGGCCGGACGGCCCACATTGGATGGGTCGAACACGGTGTCGGCGGCGGCCAGCAGGCCGTGACGGTTGAGCAGCCCGGTCAGCGCATCGAAGCGGCTGCGGTAATCGAGCTGGCGGCGCTGCTCCTCGATGCGCCCCATCAGGATGTAGGCATACAGGGCCAGGGTGACCCAGAACACGCCGAAAAACACATCGCCCGCATTGACCGCGAAGCCGCCCAGGCGATAGCGGAAAGCAAAGGAGATCGCCATGCCGAGAAACGCCCCGCCCAGCACTTCGGCAAACAAGCGCATGCCGTAACGCATGCCGTTGCCCAGGAGCACCATCAGAAACGCCAGCGCCGACGGCGGGATTGGGTTGGGGTCGTGGATCACGCACAGGGTGACGAGCAGCAGATCGGCGGTCATGGCGCTGCGGATTTTCAGCAGCGTGACGCCTTGCAGCGCCTGATGGAAGAACCAGCTATTGAGGAAGAAATAAACAGCCAGCACCATCAGCAGCTGCTCGATGCTGAACAGCACCGGGCGCACGCTATCCAGCGTCGAAAAATAAATGGCCGCGAGCGAGAAGAACAGATAGCGGGTGAAGAACTGGGTGACGATTTCCGCGCGATCGGGAACCCAGAAACCGGCGTCGTCGGTTTCGCCCTCCCAGCGGCAGGGGTGACGGCGGTCGCCCCAGTCAGAACCTTGCATTCCCATTCTTCGCTCCCTTGGTTGCGCGCATGCCTCGATTTTTTATCGTTTGATGCGTGCGCCCAACCAGTCGATGAATCCGGTTTCGGGGGCAACGTCGAGTTCCACCGCCCACCAGTCTGTTCCCGCAAACGACTGGCATTTTACCGCGTCTTTCTCGGTCATCAGCACGGCGCCTTCGGCAGGCAGGTCCTGCGGCTGGAATGCATGGTGGTCGGCAAAGGCATGCGGCGTGAAACGAATACCCTGGGATTGCAGCATATCGAAAAAGCCCTGCGGGCGTCCGATTCCCGTGGCGGCGACCCAGTCGCGCGATGGCAGCTCGCTCAGTGCCTTTCTTTCCTGCGGCGTGCGCAGGCGCCACGCCTGACCGGCCGTATAGTCGGCATGCCAGTTCGCCACCTGCGGATAGGCGCGCGGCTGCGCCGCCCCGCGCACCACCTGGATCACGGCGTCGACGCTACGCAAGCGGCTCACCGGTTCGCGCAGCGGACCGGCCGGCAACGGCCAGCCGTTGCCCAGTCCGCTCGCCGCGTCGATCACCGCCAGTTCGATGTCGCGCTGCAGGCGGTAGTGCTGCAAGCCGTCGTCGGACACGATCACGTCCACGCCGGGATGGCGTTCCAGCAGCATGCGCGCCACCGCCACCCGGTCGCGTCCGACCACCACCGGCGCGGCGGTTTTGACGTGGATCAGCAGCGGCTCGTCGCCCACCTGCGCCGGTGGGCTGGTGGCCCCGACATCGACGCAGCCGTGCGCGCTGCCGCCGTAGCCGCGGCTGATCACGCCCGGGCGATAGCCCTGGGCGCTAAGCCAGTTCACCAGCCAGATCACCAGCGGCGTTTTGCCGCTGCCGCCGGCGGTGATGTTGCCGACCACGATCACCGGCACGCCGACCGAAACGCTGCGCAGCCAGCCACGCCGATACGCCAGACGGCGCAGCCAGGAAACGCAGGCGAATAGCACAGCCAAAGGAGAAAGCAGCAACGTGAGCACGCCGCTGCGCGCCCAGAGTTGCGGGGGGGAAAACACGGGCGAACCCGCTTAGGGAGAAGTCTGGGTGGCGAAGGTGATGCGGCTGAGGCCGACCCGGCGCGCCGCTTCCATCACGTTCACTACCGATTGATGGGTGGCCCGCGCATCGGCGTTGATCACCACCACGAGATCGAGCTGATTGCCGGCGGCTTTCTTCAGCAGGGCAGCCAGCTCGTCGACCGGGGCCATGCCGACGGCGGCGCTGTCGATCTGGTAGCGGCCGTCTTCGGCCACCGCCACTTCGATCTGCTTGGGCTGGGCCGGCGTCTGCTCGGCGCTGCTGGTGGGCAGGTTGATCTTGAGTTCGGCAAAGTGCGCGTACGTCGTGGTCACCGCCAGGAAGATCACGATGACGAGCAGAATGTCGATGAACGGAATCAGGTTGATTTCCGGATAGTCTTCCCGGCTGCCTCTGCGAAAATTCATAGAATGGAGCCTGCTCTCATTTCCGGTCGCCCTGGATGATTTCCACCAGCTTGATCGCCTGCTGTTCCATGTCCACCACCAGCGATTCCACCTTGGCACGATAGAAACGATAGAAAATCATCGCGGGAATCGGACGCCCGCAGGGCTTTTTCGCTATGCTGCAGTCCCAGGGCATTCGTTTCACGCCGCTTGCCTTTGCC
>DASVPF010000356.1:0-7234 GCA_036382965.1 Thiobacillus sp. | reverse complement strand
TGCCGAGGGTGACCTGGCCGTCGCCGCCGAGGGCGACCTCGCTGCCCCGGCGGACGGAGAGAATGGTGGTGCCGCGATATTGTTCCATGGGCGGGAGGGTCCTGAAAAAATTGGCCGCGAAGAACGTGCGGGGACTGCTTTGACTTCTTCGCTTCACATTCGGGCGCCGGGTATTGAACGCCGTTGCGGCAGGGTGGGCTGGCTCAGTCCGGATGGAGCGGGACAAGCTGCGCCAGCTGATCGATTCCCATGACGCGGAAAAGTTCGTGGATGAGCGCGTTATGGCCGCGCAGGGTGATGGCCTTGCCGCTGCCCAGGCACTGCATCAGGACGCTGATGAACTGGCTGACGCTGCCGTAATCGACGCGGATGACCTGGGTCAGGTCGACCAGCACCTCGTTGTGGGTGGCGGCATAGCTGCAAAACTGCTGCAGGACACTGTCGTTGGCGGGGGTGATTTCGCCGGACAGGCGCAGCGCGTCGTCGGCCGGTTCGGCGGGCTGGGTCTGCACCACTTCCGCGGCCTGCACCTCGCTCCAGGACGGCGGCGACACTTCGAAACGGACGGCGTAATCCACCGCCAGATCCTCGAAGTGTTCCTGCTGGCCCAGCGTCTGGTAGAGCTCCAGCAGCAGCAGCCAATGCACCGCGCGGCTGTGGGTGGCGCGGTTGAGGTCCTGCAGCAGGGCGATCAGGCGGTCGACGCCGCTGACCTGGAGCTTGCGCTTGGTCTTGCGGGCGGCGGCGAGGATTTTCGCGCATTCGTCCGCGCCCGATTCGTCGACCATTTCGATGTGCGAGAAATCGATCCGCACCACGGTTTTCTTGTCAGTGCCGGCGATGCCGTCGCGCAGCGTGCCGATCGCGGTCTTATCGAGCAGGCCCGGCAACTCCAGGCCGACGGTTTGCGCTTGCTGGGGATGGGCGGCGCTGCCGTTGCCGCCGATTTTCTGCCAGACCGGTGGCGAGGTCTCGAAGCGCATCGCGTAATCCAGCGCCAGCTGATCGAAGTCCTTCTCGCGGTTCTGGATGCTGTAGAGGTCGAACAGCATGTGCCAGGCACGGCGATCGCTGGTCGTCAGAATGTCCTTCAGCACACGTTCGGCCATCTCGGGCTGACCACTGGCATACATGATCGCCGCTTCGTCCACCGGCGACTGCGGTGCGCCACTGTTTTCCTCCACCACGATGCCGCTTCCCATGGCCATGCCCATGGTCAGCATGGGCTGGGTCAAGGGGGCCTCGGCCGGTGCGGGTTTCGGCGTCGGGGGGGCTTTGTCCTTGCTTTTCTTGAAAAACGGAAGGGCCACGGAAATATGCGTGCAGGGGTCAGAGAGTCAATGGAGATACTAGCGCTGTCGACCCGCCGCGGCAACCTTGCCGCCGACCCTCGCCGGCGCACATGCGCCGCGTTCTACTTGCGAGGCTCGACCGGCGGCACCGGGTCGTAGCCGTGGGCGCAGCCGGGGCGGCAGCGGCCGATGCGTTTGGCGGCGAGCCAGCCGCCCTTGAGGGCGCCGTGTTTCTCGATCGCCTCCTTGCCGTATTCCGAACAGGTCGGCAGATAGCGGCATTGCCGCCCCAGCCAGGGCGAGAGCGTGAGCTGGTAGACGCGGATCGCGCCGATCAGGAGGCGCTGCGCGACGTTCATTTTTTACAAGGAGGACGCAGAGGTCGTCGAGGAAACCATCTTCCCCTCTGCGTCCTCCGTGCCCTCTATGTTCAACGCTGCGCCGGAGAAATCGGCCAGCAATTTCGCGACGAATCCCGGCTCGAGGTCGCGCACGATGAAGACGAAGCGGCTGCGGCGATCGTCGTCCGGCCAGGCGTCGAGCCTGACCTCGGGGTACAGAACGTGCTGCACGCCATGCAGCACGACGGGTTTGTCCTCGCCCGCCAGATTGACCAGCGCCTTGAAGCGCAGCAGGTTGTCGGCGCGAAACGCGGTCAGCATGGACAGGGCCGACTGCAGGCCGTAACGGTCGAGCGGCGCGTCGAGCACGACCGAGAATGCCCGGATGCGCGCGTCGTGCAATGCGGTGGCGGGCTTGCCGCCGAGCGTGCCGGCGACAGCGGGCTGGTAGCGCTGCGGCTTCAGCCAGCGCGCGACTTCGAGCGAGCGGGTCTCGGCATTCCACAAGCCCAGGTTCTGGATCGCGGCGGGATCGAGTTCGCCGTGCGTCACCGTCACGATGTCGGCCGCCGGGTTGAGCGTCGCCAGCTGTCCGCGCAGCGCGGCCACCGTGTCGGCGGGCGCCACATCGGTCTTGGTCAGGAGCAGCCGGTCGGCCACCGCCACCTGCTTCACCGCCTCGACGTGTTCGTCCAGCTGGCCCATGCCGAACAGGGCATCGACGGTGGTGACCACGCCGTCGATGCGAAAACGCGCGCGCACCCAGTTGTCGTGCAGCAGGGTGTCGAGCACCGGCGCCGGGTCGGCGATGCCGGTGGTTTCGATGATGACGCGCTCGAACGCCGGAATGTCGCCCGTCGCGCGCGCCATCCACAGGTTCTTCAGCGTCGGCGACAGGCTGCCCGAAATCGTGCAGCACACGCAGCCGCCGGAGAGCAGCGCCAGCGGCCCGTCCATCTTCTGCAGCAGCTGGTGGTCGAGCGCCACCTCGCCGAACTCGTTCATCAGGATCGCCGTGCGCGGCAGCGTGCGCACCAGATGATTCAGGACCGTGGTCTTGCCGCTGCCCAGAAAACCGGTGAGCAGAGTGATGGGGAGGGGCGTGTCGGACATCTAGAAGGAGAGCGGCGGCCTTGGCCGGCTCAGGCGTGCAGCTTTTCCATCTTTTCGTGGCGCTCCTGCGCTTCGATCGAGTATTCGGCGGTGGGGCGGGCCAGCAGGCGCAGCAGGCCGATGGGATCGCCGGTTTCCAGGCACCAGCCGTATTCGCCGCTGTCGATGCGCGCCAGTGCGGAATTGATCTTCTTCAGCAGTTTGCGTTCGCGGTCGCGCACGCGCTGCTCGAGCATGTGCTCCTCTTCCACCGTGGCGCGGTCGTTGGGGTCGGCAAAGTTTTCGTTTTCCTTCAGATGCTCGCCGGTGTCGGCGGCATTGCTGAGCATTTCGTCGCGCAGCGTCTCGAGGCGGTGACGAAAGAACGCCAGCTGGTCTGCATTCATGTAGGCGGAGGCCGGCATTTTCAGCAGTGCAGCTTCGGTAAGGGGTTTGGATGAAGGCATTGGGGCTCCAGGCATCTAGACGGTTGATGTACGCAGCCGGGCATGGTCCGGCGGGCAACCGGAATGGGCCCGGTTGGCAAATGCGTGCCCCGCATCATAAACCGTCATGGCGACCGCTGCCATCGGGACGACGTCAATGTGCCGTAGGCCCGCCTGAGCGGGCGCAATTTCGGGGCGATAGGCGATAATCGCGGCATGAAACCCGTCCTGCCCCTGTCCGTCTTCCTGCTTTTGCTGGCCGCCTGCGGTCGCGAAGCGCCGCCCGCCCCGTCCGTCGACGTTCGCCCGGTACGCGCGGAGCAGGTCGGCGTGCGCACCGCGCAACAAGGCACGCGTTACGCCGGCGAGGTGCGCGCCCGTTACGCGACCGACCTCGCATTTCGCGTGGCCGGGCGGGTGCAAAGCCGCAAGGTCGAGGTCGGTGCCCCGGTCAAGGCCGGCCAGGTCATCGCCACGCTCGATCCGCAGGATTACGCGCTGGCCACCCGCGCAGCGCAGGCCCAGCTCGTCGCGGCCGAGGCCGAAGCCAAGCTGGCGCAGCAGGACTGGCAGCGCTTTACCGCGTTGCGCGCACAAAACTTCATTTCCCAAGCTGAACTCGACCGCCGCCGGACGGCCACGGATACCGCCCAGGCGCGAGTGCGGCAACTGCGCGCCGAGGCCGCCCGCCAGGGCACCCAGCAGGCCTATACCCGGCTGACCGCGCCGCATGCCGGCGTGGTGACGGCGATTTCCTTCGAAGCCGGACAGGTGGTAGCGGCCGGGCAGCCGGTGGCGCAACTGGCGCGCACCCATGAGCTGGACGTGCGCATCGACGTGCCGGAGAACGCGCTCGATGCGTTGCGTGCGGCATCGACGCTGACCATCCGTTTGTGGTCGGCGCCGGACGTGGCGTATGCCGGACGCCTGCGCGAACTGTCGCCGATGGCCGATGCGGCCAGCCGCACCTACAGCGCGCGCATCGGCTTTCTCAAGCCCGATGCGGCGGTGAAGCTGGGCATGACCGCGACGGTCGACGCTGGCGGCGACGCGGCCCCGGGCTTGTCGGTGGCGCAAACGGCGCTGTTCGAGATCAACGGTCAGCCGCAGGTGTGGGTGGTGGATGGGAAAACGCAGAAGGTGGCGGCGCGCAGCGTGCAGCTCGGTGGCTTGAGTGGCGAGCGCGCGGCCATTGCGTCGGGGCTGGCCGCCGGCGAGTGGGTGGTGACGGCGGGCGTGCACAAGATCGCGCCGGGCCAGCAGGTGCGGCTGGTACCGCCCGGCCGGCCATGAGCGGCGCGCCCCCGTTCGAGCCGCGGCGCGGCAACCTGTCGCGCTGGGCGATCGAGCATCCGGCGCTGGTGCGCTTCTTCATCGTGCTCGTCCTGTTGCTCGGGGTGCGTTCCTATTTTCATCTGGGGCAGGCCGAGGACCCGCCGTTCACCTTCAAGACCATGCTGATCCAGGCGCAATGGCCGGGCGCGACGGCGCAGGAGGTATCGGAACAGCTGACCGAGCGCATCGAGAAAAAGCTCCAGGAAATGCCCGAACTGGATTTCGTGCAGAGCTATGCCAAGCCGGGCGAAACCGCACTGTTCGTCAACCTCAAGGAAACGGTGCGCGGGCCCGACGTGGCGGAGGCCTGGTACCAGGTCCGCAAGAAAATCGGCGACCTGAAATCGCAGTTGCCGGATGGGGTGAAGGGGCCGTTCTTCAACGACGAATTCGGCGATACCTTCGGCTCGATCTATGCCTTCACCGGCGAGGGCTTTTCCCGAGCCGAGCTGCGCCGCGCCGCCGAGGATGCGCAGCGCGAAGTGCGGCGGCTGCCGCACGTCGGCAAGGTCGAACTGTTCGGCGTGGTGCCGGAGACGATCTACATCGAGGTGGCGACACAGAAGCTCGCCACGCTCGGGCTGACGCCGCCGCAGATCATGCAGGCGGTGCAGGACCAGAACGGCGTGGTCGCCAACGGCCGGGTGGAAAATGCGGTGCTGTCGATTCCGCTGCGCGTGTCGGGGCCGTATTCCGACGTCGAACGCCTGCGCGAAACGATCATCCGCGTCGGCGCGCACCGCCTGCGGCTAGGCGACATCGCCGCGGTGACGCGGCGCTATGAAGACCCGCCCGCCACCGAAATCCGTTCGCAGGGCGAGCCGGCGGTGTTGCTCGGCGTGTCGCTGGCCAAGGGCGGCGACGTGCTGGCGATGGGGCGCGAGGTCGCGGCGGCGATGGCGCGCCTGCAAGCCAGCCTGCCGGTCGGCCTGGAGATCCGCCAGATCCACGACCAGCCCGGCATCGTTAGCCGCGCGGTCAAGCTCTTCATGCAGAGTTTCGTCGAGGCCGTCGCCATCGTGCTGGTGGTGACCTTCCTGGCGCTGAAGTGGCGCGCCGGGCTGGTGGTGACGCTCTCCATTCCGGTGGTGCTGGCGATCACCTTCACCGTCATGTGGCTGTTCAGCATCGACCTGCACCGCATCTCCACCGGCGCGCTCATCATCTCGCTCGGCCTCCTGGTGGACGACGCCATCATCGCGGTGGAAATGATGGCGCACAAACTCGAGGCGGGCTGGGGGCGCTTCGAGGCCGCCACCTATGCCTTCGAGTCGACCGCGTTCCCCATGCTCACCGGCACGCTGCTCACCGCCACCGCGTTTCTGCCGATCGCGCTCGCCAAGTCGGTCGTCGGCGAATACACCTTCGCGATTTTTGGGGTGACGACGATCGCGCTCCTGTCGTCGTGGCTGGTGGCGGTGGTGGTCACGCCCTATCTCGGCCATGCCCTGCTGCAGCCCGCCCGTCACGTGGCCGACGACAACGCGGCCTACTTCACGCCGTTCTACCGGCGTTTCCGCGCCGCGGTGACCTGGTGCGTGACGCATCGCCGCAGCGTGATTGCGCTGACGGTGGCGGCGCTGATCGTCGGTGTGGCGGCGATGCAAAAGGTCGAGAAACAGTTTTTTCCGTCGTCCGACCGGCTGGAAATCCTGATCGAATTATGGCTGCCGGAAGGCGCCTCGATCGAGGCCACGCGGGCCGAGGCGGTCCGGCTGGAAACCCTGTTGCGGCAGGACCGGGATGTGGCGCACGTGCTCGACTACATCGGCCAGGGGGCGCCGCGTTTCGTGCTGGGGCTGGATCAGCGGCTGAACAACCGCAACTTTGCGCAACTGGTGGTGATCGCGAAAGACGTGCCGGCGCGCGAGCGCGAAATCGCCCGCATCCGCCATCTGTTCGAGACCGATTTTCCCAATGTGCGCGGGCGTGCGGTGCGCTTCGAATACGGCCCGCCCGCGGGGTATCCGGTGCAGTACCGTTTGAGTGGAACCGACATTTCGCAGTTGAAGATCGAAGCCGAAAAACTGCGCACGATCGTCGCTGCGCAGCCGCAGGTGACGGCGGTGAACCTGGACTGGAACGCGCAGTCACTGGCGGTGAGGGCGCAACTCGACCAGGACAAGATCAAGGCGCTGAATCTCAGCTCGGACGAGGTCGGGCGGCTGGCGGCGCTGCAACTGTCGGGCGCTACCGCCACCCAGTTTCGCGAGGGCGATCAGTCGATCGACGTGGTATTGCGTACCCCGCGCAGCGAACACCGCGACGTCGACGCGCTGGCTGCGCTTCCGGTCGGCAACTTCGGCGGAAAAACGGTGACCCTGGGGCAGGTTGCCATCTTCCAGCCGGTGTTCGAGGACGGCGTGATCTGGCGGCGCGACCGCTTGCCGACGATTTCGGTGCGCGGCGATCCGGTCGGCAAGACGCAGCCCGCCACGATCATCGACGCCATCGCGCCGCAGGTGGCCCAATTCAAGGCCCAATTGCCGCCGGGATTCCGGCTGGAAGTCGGTGGCCCGGTGGAGAGCAGCGCCAAGGCGAACGCGGCCATCGGCGCATCGTGGCCGCTGATCGTGATCACCACGCTGACCCTGCTGATGCTGCAACTCGGCAATTTCTCGCGTTCGCTGTTGGTGGTGCTGACCGCGCCGCTCGGCGTCATCGGCGTGGCCGTCGCGCTGCTGGCGAGCGGGCGGCCGATGGGGTTTGTCGCGCTGCTGGGCATCAT
>DASVPF010000355.1:0-2024 GCA_036382965.1 Thiobacillus sp. | reverse complement strand
GCGTTGGGGAACCTGTATCAGGTCAGGCGGGCGCTATTGGCGTCGGGATAAATCCGCCCGCAGCGCGGGGAATCGCTCAAGAAACAGGCAATTCACGAGCCAATCAGGCGGCTGCGCGTCCGCGCACCGCGAATCCGGTGACAGCACTGACGTTCGCCAGGATGGAGAATTGAAAGCGGGACTTGTTCAGGGATTCCCTAAGAAGGCAATGAGCCCAGTCACGGTTTTTGTATCAGATTAACATCATGAAATTGCACACCGGGTTCCGGATACCCAGAAAAAAAGGGGCGGAAGGGAGTGGGAGTCGAACCCACCCGGGAGCGGCTGACACCCCCAACCGGATTTGAAGTCCGGCCGCACCACCAGGCACGCGTCCCTTCCTTTTCAAACTTGCTGCGCTGCGCTTCCGAACATGTCCGCATTGCGCAGCCGGTGGGCTTCGCGCACGCGCCGCGTGTAGCCCACCCGGTCGAAAAACTCCAGCACCTGCACCGCACGCTTGCGGCCGAGGCCGGTGCGGTCGCGGAATTCCGCCGCGCGCGTCTCGCCCGCCGCGTGTTCCAGTTCCTGCACCACCGCCGCCAGCCGGGCGACGCTTTCCGGCAGGTAGAAGAGATCGCGCACCACCTGATACAGCTTGCCCTGGCGCGCCAGTTTCTGCAGCAGGCGGCGCATGACGGCCTCGTCGCGCCCCGCGAGCCGGGCCAGGTCGCGCACCCAGGGCGGGTCGAAGGCCGCTTCGGCGAGCCAGGGCCGGATGCGCTGGTACAAGGCGTCTTCCTCGATGGTGAGGGCGATGCGATGCGTCGGCAGGTGCAGCCACGGGCCGCTGCGCTGCAGTGTGCCGGCCGCAACCAATTCTTCGGTCAGCGCGGCAAACGCCGTCGCCGGCAGGCGCGGCATGAACATGCGGCGCGCGCGTGCGGCGTCGGGCCCCGGTTCGTCGGGGAAGCGTTCGTGAAAAGCCGCGAGGGCTGCGCATAGCGTGTCCTGCAGGCGCTGCCAGTGCCGGCTGGAAAAGGCCCAGTTCTCGTGGCTGACGCATACCCGCGTGCTGTCCGATGGCAGCGCATCGGCCAGCCGCTCGCGATTCCAGTGCACGGCGAGGCGGTCCAGTTCCACGCCCTGGATGTCGAGCAGGCGGCGCAGGCGCTGCGCCGTGTCGTGAATCTGCAGCGCGGCGAGTTCCGCCAGCCGCAGCGGCGTTTTGCGTTTGCGCGCCGGTGCGCCCGGGTCCAGCACCTGGCCGCCGCCGAGGGTGTGGCGCGCATCGGCGTCGCGCAGGATGAAGCGGTCGCCGTGGAGCGCGCCGAGCGGGCGCGCGGTGACCAACTGCGCCAGTGCGCTGCTGCCCGGCGCAAGGACTTCCCCTTGCAGCAGGACCACCCGCGCCATGACGTGCGCGGCACCCAGATGCAGATGGACCGGCGCCCAATGTTGCAAGGGCGCCGGTGCGTGCGGCGACAGCGTCAGCTGCACGTCGAAGCGCGCAGTCGGCGCATGCAGGCGCGGCGCCACGATCCAGTCGCCGCGCGCGATTTCGTCCTTGCCAACGCCGGAAAGGTTGAGCGCGCAGCGCTGCCCGGCCGCGCCCACCTGCGCCGGCCGGTTCATGACGTGCAGGCCGCGCAGGCGCACCGGCTTGCCGCTGGGCGTCACATTCAATTCGTCGCCCACCTCGACGCGGCCGGCACAGACGGTACCGGTGACGATCGTCCCCGCCCCTTTCAGCGAGAAGCTGCGATCGACCGCCAGCCGGAAGCCGCCTTCGCTGCCCGTTTGCGGCAGGGATTGCGCAGCCGCGTGCAGATGGTCGCGCAGCGCGTCGACGCCCTGCCCGCTCGTTGCCGACACCGGGAACAGCAGCGCGCCGGCGAGCGCCGTGTCGTCCAGCAGCCGCTGCAATTCGCGCCCGACTTCGGCCAGCCGGCCACCATCGACGCGGTCGGTCTTGGAGTTTTTCGACCGGGTGGGCTACACGCGGCGCGTGCGCGAAGCCCACCGGCTGCGCAATGCGGACATGT
>DASVPF010000354.1:0-3103 GCA_036382965.1 Thiobacillus sp. | reverse complement strand
GACCACCCCGGCGCTTTTGACCGGCGCGCGCGGCTTCAGCCCGCCGACATTCTCGAAACGGGCGATCACCTCGTAGCTGTCCGAAGAGTTGACGGTGCTCATGCTGCCGACCTTGAGCGCCAGGAACAGCAGCGCGGCGATGCCGGCGATGAGGAATACGCCCACCCAGAGATCGAATTCAAGCCGATGACGATCCGGTCGGAGGACGCCGATGTGACGGTGCACTCGGAAATTCGCCAGCCGGGCGGACAGCCCATCCCGATCGACTACAGCATGTACAAAACGGCTTTCGGCTGGAAGGTCTACGACGTGACGATCGACGGCGTCAGCCTGGTCACCAATTACCGCGCTTCCTTTGCCAGCACCATCCGCCAGAACGGGATCGACGGGCTGATCAACACGCTCGCCACCCAGTCCACCCGCGCTCCGGCCAAACCGGCGTCGCGTCCCGCGCAGTGATCGCATGTGAGGACAGCCGCTGCCGCATCGCCGGCGCGGTGACGGTGGACAGCGTCGGCGGACTGTTGCGCGAATTGCAGCCGCAGCTCGCCAGGGGAATCGAAACGCTTGATTTCAGCGGCGTCGACACCGCCGATTCGGCTGCGCTCGCGCTCATTTTCAGCGCCATGAGACAGGCCCGGCAAGCCGGGCGCACGCTGGCCTGCACCGGTCTGCCGGGAAGCTTCACCACCCTCGCCGAACTGTACGGGGTGTCCGCGCTGTTGCCCGCATGAGCGCGGCGGCGCCCGCAATCCGCGTCGGCGACCTGAAGAAGCGCTTCCGCACCACCCAGGCGCTCGATGGCGTGTCGCTCGATATCCAGCCGGGCGAGTTTTTCGGCCTGCTGGGGCCCAACGGGGCGGGCAAGACCACGCTCATTTCCATTCTCGCGGGGCTGACCCGCGCCGATACCGGCCATGCCGCCATCATGGGATACGACGTGGTGCGCGACTATCGCCAGGCGCGCCGCGCGCTGGGCGTGGTGCCGCAGGAGCTGGTTTACGATCCTTTTTTCAACGTGCGCGAAACCCTGCGCATCCAGTCCGGCTACTTCGGCCTCAAGCACAACGCGGGCTGGATCGACGAGATCATGCACCACCTCGCGCTCACGCCGCACGCCGACAAGGGCACGCAGAGCCTGTCGGGCGGGATGAAGCGCCGCCTGCTGGTGGCGCAGGCGCTGGTGCACAAGCCGCCGGTGATCGTGCTGGACGAACCGACCGCCGGGGTCGACGTCGACCTGCGCCGCTCGCTGTGGGAATTCATCAGCCGCCTCAACCGCGAGGGCCACACCATCCTTCTGACCACGCATTATCTGGAGGAGGCCGAGGCACTGTGCAACCGCATCGCCATGCTGAAAAGCGGCCGCATCGTGGCGCTGGACGCCACGCGCAATCTTTTGCAGTTGACCAAGGAACATTGCGCGCAGCTGCGGCTGGATGCCGACACTGCGCCAGCCGCCTGGCAGACCCGCCTGCTGCGCGACGCGGACGGCAGCTGGCGCGTCAATTTCAGCGATTATAGCGAACTGGAAACCCTGCTTGCCGACCTGCGCGGCGCCGGCATCCGCGTGCTCGAAATGCGCTTGCAGGAACCCGATCTGGAGGATGTCTTCACCGACATCATGAAGCGCACATGAGCCTTGAAATACATTCACCACAGAGGCATAGAGGCACAGAGAAAGACTCGCGCGCGGGCGAGTCAGCTGGCGGATTCACGCTCCGCGATTTTAGTTTCTGCTTTGCTTTTTCTCGGTGCCCCAAGGGATACCGTCCCTGTGGGACATATCTCTGTGCCTCTGTGGTTCAAGGGTTTTGAACATGAGCGGCCTGCCGGCACTGTTCTACAAGGAAATGCTGCGCTTCTGGAAAGTGGCGGTGCAGACCGTGGTCGCCCCGGTGGTGACCGCCCTGCTGTATCTGCTGATCTTCTCCCACGTGCTGGAGGAACACGTCGAGGTCTATCCCGGCGTGTCCTATACCCGCTTCCTGGTGCCGGGGCTGGTGATGATGAGCATGCTGCAGAACGCATTTTCCAACAGCTCGTCCAGCCTCATCCAGTCGAAAATGACCGGCAACATCGTGTTCGTGCTGCTGCCGCCGCTGTCGTACCAGGAATTTTTCCTCGCCTATCTGGGCGCCTCGGTCGTGCGCGGACTGGTCGTGGGGTTCGGGGTGTGGGCGGTGACCCTGTGGTACGCACAGTTTCAGATGCCACATCCGGGCTGGCTGCTGGCGTATGCGCTGCTGGCCTGCGCCATCATGGGCGCGGTCGGCATCGTCGCGGGGATCTGGGCGGAAAAATTCGACCAGCTGGCGGCGTTCCAGAATTTCCTCATCCTGCCGCTCACCTTCCTGTCCGGCGTGTTTTATTCGATCCATTCGCTGCCCGCTTTCTGGCAAAGCGTCTCGCACGCCAATCCGGTGTTTTACCTGATCGACGGCTTCCGCTATGCCTTCATCGGCCAGTCCGACACCGATCCCTGGCTCGGTCTGCTGGTCGCCAGTGCCTGCTTTGTGGCAATATCCGCCCTCACCCTGGCGCTGCTGAAAAGCGGTTACAAACTGCGACACTAGATTGAGCAACACAGCGAGGCAAGACACGCATGGTTACCCCCGACGACATCAAAGGCTGGATCACCGAGAAACTGCCGTGTGATTACATCGAGCTGGATGGCGACGGCCAGCACTTCCAGGCGGTGATCGTCAGCCCGTCCTTTACTGGCAAGAACATGATCCAGCAGCACCGTCTGGTCTACGACGCGCTGGGCGCGCGCATGCACGCAGAGATCCATGCGCTGTCGATGAAGACCTACACCCCCGAAGACTGGGCCAGCCGCTGACATGGACGCCCTGCTGATCCACGGCGGCAACCCGCTTGCCGGCGAGGTGCGCATTTCCGGCGCCAAGAACGCCGCGCTGCCGATCCTCACCGCCAGCCTGCTTTCCGCCGAGCCGCTGCGGCTCGGCAACGTGCCGCACCTCAAGGACATTAGCACCATGCTGGCCCTGCTCGGGCACATGGGCGTGCGCGTGACGCTGGACGACAAGAATCACGTCACCCTGTGCGGCGAATCCATTCCGCACAAGGAAGCGCCCTACGA
>DASVPF010000353.1:0-6576 GCA_036382965.1 Thiobacillus sp. | reverse complement strand
CTGGCGGTGAGCAGCCAGCTGGCCGAATTGATGGGCGGGCAACTCACCGTCGTCAGCGAACCCGGCCAGGGCAGCACCTTCACCCTGGCGCTCTTGCTGGCGCCGACCACCCTGCCGCTGGCCGAGCTGCAGGCGCCGCCCGCGATCCGGCTGCAGGGGCACATTCTGGTGGTGGAAGACCATCCGGTGAACCAGAAAGTGCTGGCGCACCAGTTGCGCGAAATGGGCCTGCAGCACACGCTGGCGGCCAGCGGCAGGCAGGCGCTGGAGCTGCTGGCGACGGGCGAATTCGACCTGGTGCTGATGGACTGGCAGATGCCGGAAATGGACGGCCTCGAGACCACGCGGCAGATCCGCCGGTTGCCGACCGCCCTCCGTGGCATTCCCATCATCGCGCTGACCGCCAATGCCGACGCCGGTTTCCGCGAAGCCTGCCTCGCCTCGGGCGCCAACGATTATCTGAGCAAGCCCTACACCGAAGCTGCGCTGGCCGCCTTGCTGATGCAATGGCTGCCGCAGTCCGCGCCTGCCGCCCCCCGCGTCCCGCTGCTTAACCTGCCGGCCCTGCATGCGCGTTATCCCGACAATCCGGGGCTGGTGCACGATCTGGAAACGCTCTTCGTCGCCACCACCGAAGCCAGTCTGGCCGCACTGAAACACGGGATCGAACAGGGCGACGCCGCGGCCTGCCGCAAGGAGGCCCACGCCCTCAAGGGCGCCGCCGCCAGCGTGCTGGCGACCGTCATCCAGGAAGGCGCTGCCCGCATCGAGGCCAGCGTGCAAGGCGGCGATTTCGCCACCGCCGCAGCCGAACTGGCACTGCTGGAAGAACGCTTTCACGCCCACGTTTGAACTGCATTGACGCATGCATTACGGCGCGTAGGATGAAAACCTCCCCGTCCAGGAGACCTGCCATGACGCGCATTTTTTCGTTCGCTCTCGCCTGGCTGTGCAGCCTGCCGGCCTTCGCCGCCGATCTCCCCGTGCCGCCGCCGGCGCAGCCCATGCCGCCCAGCTGGATCGGCGTCACGCCCACGCCCTACGGCCCGATGCTGATCCAGCAGGGACTGCCGCCGCCCTACCGCGACTACCAGATGAACCGCGTGCTGACGCCCGAGGAAAGGAAGCGCTGGCTGCAGATGGCGATGCCGATGATGGCCAGCATGATGCAGATGGACGCGCGCGAGGCGATGAACCTCTTCGCCGTCAAATACCAGGCGAAACCCGGCTTGAGCTTCGACGACGTGGTGCAGTCGATGAAGCTGCGCGCCAACCAGGTCAACCTCAAGTTCGTCGGCAGCAACCCGATGTGGAAGGATTTCCAGGCCGTGCTCGGCGACACCGGTGCGCCGCGCGTCGAAGTGTTCAGCTTCTGCGACATCGCCGTCGGCCGCGCGCTGTTGAAGGTCATCCCGGAGATGGTGGTGTTCCTGCCCTGCCGCATCGCGGTGATGGAAGACGCCGACAAGCACATCTGGGTGCTGATGATGGACTGGGACATCACCTGGCTCGACCTCGCCGGCAAGCAGGCGGGCATCACGCCGGAACTGCGCAAGGGCGCGATGGACATCCGCGACAAGATGGAAAACGTGATGCGCGCCGGCGCCAACGGCGAGCTATAAGCGCAGCGCGTACGCAGCAAAAAAATCTGTATGACCGCCGGCGCGGCGGGGTGGCACCATACAAAATTCGCATCCGTCGGGCGCCCCTCTCATGTCCCCACAACCTTCCCCGTTTGCCTCGCTCGCCGCACTGGAACAGAACTTTGCCGACGGCCTCGCCGCGATGCTGGACACGCACCCCGGCCTCGGCGTCTATATCCTCGTGCTCGCCAACGCCGCCCACGATCCCAGGCTGTGGGCGCAGCTCGCACCCGCGCTGGCGGCGCGCCATGCCGAACTCGCCGCCGCCCTCGCCGACACCCTGCGACACGGCCAGACACTCGCCGAGCCGGACGACGACGTGATGGTGTTCCTCAAGCTCAACGCGATCGGCTTTGAACACCTGGGGCTCATGGAAAGCCGTCGCACCGGGCCGTGGGACGTGATGTTCAATCCCCTCCGTGCCCTGCGCCCGCCGCGCATCAGCGGGCTGACATTCGACGGCCTGCTGCGCCCCTTCGATGTGGCCGGTTTCCATTTCAACAAAGCGTTTCTTGCCAGGGAAATATTCTGGGAAGGCGCCCTCGCCGGCAAGCCGGCGCGCCTGTTGTACAACAAGTTCCCCTTCGCCCGCCTGCACGGCCTCTTGGTGCCCGAGCCGCTGCGCGAGACGCCGCAGATCCTCTCCCCCGAACTGCACGGCTGGGCCTGGCACCTGTGCGCGCACGCCGGCGCACCCGGCCTCTGCCTCGGCTACAACAGCACCGGCGCCGGCGCTTCGGTCAACCACCTGCACTTCCAGAGCTTCGTGCAGCCGAATCCGCTGCCGCTGCAGGACCCGCTCTTTGCCCACAACGGCGGCAGCACGCCCTACCCGCTGACCTGCCAGCGCTTCACCGAGCCCGCCGACGCCTGGCTCGAACTCGACCGGCTGCACCAGCGCAACACCCCCTACAACCTCGTCTACAGCAGGAACTGTCTGCACCTCGTCGCCCGCGTGCCGCAGGACAGCGGCATGTTGAGCGACCCCTGCCGCGGCTATGGCTGGAGCGAAATGGCCGGCGCCGTCACCCTGTTCAGCCGCGACGCATTCGAGCATCTGCGCGCGGCGGAGTTTGAACGGGAACTGGCGAACTTCGCGCCGTAGGCCGTCATCTCGCCACCGTTCGGGCTGAGCCCTGACCCACCCGACCCGACGCCTCCCCGGCGTGCATTCGGACGACGGCTGTCTAGACTGAACTGGATTCCGGCAGATTCTGGCCGCATCCAGGAGGGCCCAGGATGGAACGCGAAAAGGTACGCCAGATGGCGCGCGACATGCTGCTCGCGCGGCGTTTCGAGGAACGCGCGGGGCAGGCCTACAGCGAAGGCGCGTGTGGCGGGTTTCTGCATCTCTATCCGGGCGAGGAGGCGGTCGCGGTCGGCGTGCTGCACGCGGCCGAGCCGTCCGATTACGTCGTCAGCACCTATCGCGACCACGTGCATGCGCTGGTGAAAGGCATGCCGCCCGGGCGCGTGATGGCCGAGCTGTTTGGCCGTCGCGACGGGTGCGATCGGGGGATGGGCGGCTCCATGCATCTGTTCGACCGCGAACGGCGGCTCATGGGCGGCTATGCGATCGTCGGCGAGACCTTCCCGATCGCCATCGGCATTGCCTACGGAATCGCGCTGCGCAAGCTCGCCGAAGCCGTGATCTGCTTCTTCGGCGATGGCGCCACGAACCAGGGCACCTGTCACGAATCGCTCAACATGGCGGCGCTCTGGCGGCTGCCCGTCCTGTTCGTGTGCGAGAACAACCGCTACCAGATCGGCACCGAAATCCATCGCCACGCCGCCGTCACCGAAATCTACAAACGCGCCTGCGCCTACGGCATGCCGGGCGAGAGCGCCGACGGCATGGACGTGCTTGCCGTGCACGAAGTCGCGGAGCGCATGCTGCGCGCGATTCGTGCCGGTCAGGGGCCGCAGCTGCTGGAACTCAATACCTACCGGTTTCGCGGCCACTCGATGGCCGACGCCGGTGCCTACCGGCCGCGCGCGGAAGTCGAAGCCTTCAAGCACCTCGAGCCGCTGCGCCGGGTCGAGCACGATCTGGCCGCCCAGACCGAGCGCCTGCGCGGCACCCACGCCGCGCTGGACGACGCCACGCTGGAACGCCTGCGCGACGACGTCGAACGCATCGTCGAGGAGGCCGTCGCGTTTGCGCGGGCGAGCCCGCCGCCGACGCTCGCCGACGCATGGGACGTTTTCCATGCCGGCCGGCAGCAGGAGGTTCTCGTTCGCGCGGAGCGCGCGCATGCCTGAGACGCTGGCGTACTGGCAGGCGCTCAACCAGGCGCTCGACGCCGAGATGGCCGCCGACGAGACGGTGTTCGTCCTCGGCGAGGACGTCGGCCTGTACGGCGGTACCTACCGCGTGACCGAGGGGCTGGCCGCCCGGTACGGCGAATGGCGCGTGCGCGACACGCCCATTTCGGAGAACAGCTTCACCGGGCTCGGCGTGGGCGCGGCGATGATCGGCATGCGTCCGGTGGTGGAGATCACGACGGTCAATTTTTCCCTGCTGGCGCTCGACGCCATCGTCAACATGGCGGCGAAAATTCCCTTCATGTCCGGCGGCCAGTTTTCCATGCCGCTGGTCATCCGCATGCCGGGCGGCGTGGCGAAGGGACTCGCGGCCCAGCATTCGCAGCGGCTGGAGCACACGCTGATGAACGTGCCGGGGCTGCGCATCGCGGTGCCGGCCACCCCGCAGGACGCCTACTGGCAGCTGCGGCAGGCGATCGCCAGCGACGAGTGCATCGTGCTTCTCGAACACGAACTGCTGTATGGCGCGACCGGAGACGTCGATCTGCACGCCGAGCCGCCGCCGCTGCACCAGGCCGCGGTCCGGCGTAGCGGAACCGATCTTACGATCGTCGCGTATTCGCGCATGGCCCAACTGGCGCTCGATGCTGCGGCCATACTGGGCGCGGAAGGACTCGATGCGGAGCTGATCGACCTGCGCAGCCTGCGTCCGATCGACTGGGAATTGTGCGTGGAATCGGTGCGCAAAACCCGGCGCCTGCTGATCGTCGAGGAAGACTGCCGTTTCGCCGGCGCCGGCGCGGAGATCGCCGCCACGCTCACCGAGCGCTGCTTCGACGTCCTGGTCGCAGCGCCCTTGCGCCTCGGCGGCCTGGACATGCCGACCCCCTTCAACGAGGCGCTCGAAGCCGCGTGCATTCCGCAGGTCGCCGACATCGTCGCGGCCGCGCGGCGCCTGTGCCGGCCAAGAGGATGCACGTGAAATGAAACAGCCCGTCAAAATGCCGGCCCTGTCGGACACCATGGAAACCGGACGCCTGCTGCGCTGGCTGAAGCAGCCGGGCGATGCCGTGGCACGCGGGGACGCACTCGCCGAAGTGGAAACCGACAAGGCGGTGATGGAACTGGAGGCCTTCGGTTCGGGATCGCTGATCGGTCCGCTGGCGGCCGAAGATCGGGAATACCCGGTGGGCGAGACGCTGGCCTGGCTCGGCGACGAGGGCGCCGGGGCGATGGAGGAAAAGCCGGAAGCACAGGCCGAAGGAGCCGAGCCGGGCGACAAGCAAACCCAGGAAAAACCCGCGCAACGCCCGCCGCAGAAAACGCCTGCAACAGCGCCCGCGCCCGAGGAAACGGACGAGGAAAAGGCTCAACAGGCAGCACCTGCCGCGCCCGCCCCGGTGTCGCAGCCGGCTCCCGCCAAGCCCGAAGCCCAGGCCCGCGCCCACGAGGGCGCCACGAGCGCCGTGCTGGAGCAGGCATGGGCAGGCAGAGCCGCGTCCCGTCAAGACGACAGCGCGAACACTGCGCTGCGACAGGAGATCGCCGCGGGCCCGCCGTACCGGATCGAGCCGCCCCTGCCGCTGCGCCGGGTGGTCGCCGCCACGGTCAGCCGCGCGCTGGCGGCGCCGCAGTTTCGCATCGGTACGCAGCTCGATCTGACGGGCCTCAAGAATTACGCGGACACGCGCAGCGCGTCCCTCACCCTGCTCGTCGCCCGGGCGTGCGCCCTGGCCGTCCGCGAGCAGCCCGCCTTCAATGCGGCGTGGACGCCGGAAGGCCTCGCCCGCCGCGAACGCGTCGATGTGGCGATCGCCATGGAAGCGGAGCACGGCCTGCTCACCCCCGTGATACGCGACGCCGCCGACCGCACGTTTGCCCAGCTTGCCGACGACTGGCGCGCGCTCAAGGACAACATTGCGCATCACCGCGTCGCGCCGGAAGCCTACCGCGGCGGAACGTTTTACGTGTCCAATCTGGGGATGTTCGCGGGCATCGTGCAGTTCGACGCCATCGTGCCGCCGGGCGCGGCCGCGATTCTGGCCGTGGCAGCGCCGGGCAGGCAGGGCACGCTGCTGACGCTGACCTGCGATCATCGCGTGGTGTTCGGCGCCGATGCCGCGCGCTTTCTGGCGGCGCTGGCCGAACGGCTGGGTCGGCCGGAAGAATGGGCGGAGTAATGCCGCTGGTGGCGCCGGGATCCGCCGTAACACATTCCGGCAGAGCGCCGCGCCGAACCCCGTTCCTCGTTTTCCTTCCAGTAGAATGTCCGCATGTTCTATCTGGATCTATTTGCAGCGCTCAACCGCCGTGTCGATTACGTGTTGATCGGCGGCCTGGAAATCGCGCTGCACGGCATCGAGCGGGCGACGATGGACATCGACGTGACCGTGGCGATGACCCCCGGCAACCTCTCCTCGCTGGTGGACATGGCGCGCGAACTCGGCATGACGCCGGTGTTGCCGGTTCCGCTGGAGACCTTGTCCGATCTCGACCAATTGGCGCAGTGGCACCGCGAGCGCAATCTTGAAGCCTTTGCGCTGCGCGCCCCCGGCTTATCTGGAGTGACGCTGGACATCCTGCTCTACCCGCCGGTTGGCTACGTAGACATGCGCCGCCGTGCAGTGAGTTTTCAGGCGGGTAACGTAGCGGTTGTGGTCGCCTCCAT
>DASVPF010000352.1:0-2426 GCA_036382965.1 Thiobacillus sp. | reverse complement strand
CATCGCCAGCAGCCAGGCGCCCGGACGGGCCTGCGTCAGCGCGTCGCGCATCGCCGTCCGCACCGCGATGCGACGCGCTTCCAGCGCCTGCATGCCGCGCTGCCAGGATTCGGCGTCGGGATAATGCGGCGCGATCGCCGGCAGGGTTTCGCTGCACAGCACGTCCCAGTCGCGCGCCGGGCCGAGCGCCGCGGCCAGCGTACGCAGACCGTCCGTCAACGCATCCGGCAGCACGCACACCTTGCGATACAGGCGCAGCGCCGCCCGCAGCCGCCGCAGCGCCACCCGCGCCTGGTGCACATATTCGATGTCGTCGGAGGCCAGCACGCCCGGCAGATTCGCCTGGAACTGCGCGAGGCAGCACTGGCAGATCGCAGCAAAGCCCTCCTCCACGCTCATGCCGTTATCCAACGCCAGCGGCGCGGCCTTGACCGGCGCCTCCGCCTCGCCGTGCGCCAGGCGCACGCCGCGTTCGGCCTTGCTGACATCGAACGGCAGGCAGTCGAACGTGCCCGCCCATTCGAGCGCCAGCGCAAACAGCGCATCGGGCTGGCCGGCCTTGAGTTCGAGCTCGATCTCGCAGATCGGCTGGCTGCTTTCCCCCGCGCGCACCTCGCCCACGTCCAGCGCCGCCTCGATCTGCGCACCGCCTTTGCCGCTGATATTCCAGGCGGTGCGATCGAAGCGCGTTTCGAACACGGCGACGAGTTGCGCGCGCAACGCGTCCGGCACCATGGCCTGCGCCGCGGCCGGAAACCGGCTCCAGTCCGGCGTGCCGCGGACAATCGCCATTTCGTATTCGGCGCGCTGCGACAGCCCGCCGTGCCGCTCGCCTTCGGTCTTCAGCGTCTGCAGCCAGCGCCGTCCCATGCGCCGCACCCTGAGCGCGACGCCCTGCGCGCTCAAGTCAAAGTCCGGCGTGTCGAAATAACGGGTGACCAGTGTCTGCTGCTGCGGCACGCTGCGCCGCCTGGCCATGCGCTTGAGGAAGGCCGCAACCTGCTGCGGCGGCAGCGCGAGCTTGAGTTCGATTTCGAGCGGATGCGCGGCTGTCATATAACTGAAATGTCAGGATTCAAGGCGGACGCTTATCATTGAAGCATGCAAACGATAACCAAACCATGAATCTCCCCAGTCCCGACACCCTGATCAACCGCGAACTCGGCATCCTCGCCTTCCAGCGCCGCGTGCTGGCGCAGGCCGACGATTCCGCCATGCCGCTGCTGGAGCGGCTGAAGTTTCTGTGCATTTTCTCCAGCAACATGGACGAGTTCTTCGAGGTGCGGATGGCCGGGCTGAAGGAGCAGATCCGCGCCAATTCCACCCAGCGTTCGCCCGACGGCATGACGCCGCGACAGCAATACCGCGCGGTCGCGGAGACCACGCATGCGCTGGTATCAAAACAGTACGAACTCTTCAACGACGCAATCATTCCCGAGCTCGCCGCGCACGGCATCCACTTCATCCGCCGCACGCAGTGGAACGACACGCAGGCGGCGTGGATCCGCGATTACTTCTTCCGCGAACTGATGCCGGTGCTGACGCCGGTCGGGCTCGACCCCTCGCACCCCTTTCCGCGCGTGCTCAACAAGAGCCTCAACTTCGCGGTCGAGCTGTCCGGCCGCGACGCCTTCGGCCGCAATTCCGGCGCCGCCGTGGTGCAGGCGCCGCGCTCGCTGCCGCGCGTCATCCGCCTGCCGGAAGAAATCGCCGGCTGCGAATACGGCTTCGTCTTCCTGTCGTCGATCCTGCACGCCCACGTCGGCGAACTGTTCGCCGGCATGACGGTGCGGGGCTGCTACCAGTTCCGCGTCACCCGCAATTCCGACCTCTTCGTCGACGACGAGGAAACCAAGAACCTGCGTCAGGCGCTGCAGGGCGAACTGCCGCAGCGCAACTTTGGCGCGGTGGTGCGGCTCGAAGTGGCCGACAACTGCTCGCCGTCGATGGCGGCCTTCCTGCTCGAGCAGTTCGAGCTCGACGCCGACACCCTTTACCAGGAACGCGGCCCGGTGAACCTGGTTCGCCTGATGCAGGTGCCCGACTGGGTCGACCGCCCCGACCTCAAGTTTCCGCCGTTCATCCCCGCGCTGCCCGCCCGGCTGGAGCAGGAGGACATCTTCGCGCAGATCCGCAAGGGCGACATCCTGCTGCACCACCCGTTCGAATCCTTCCAGCCGGTGATCGACTTCATCGAGCAGGCCGCCGACGACCCCCACGTCGTTGCCATGCGGCAGACGGTGTACCGCACCGGCACCGACTCGAAACTGATGCAGGCGCTGATCCGCGCCGCGCAGTCGGGCAAGGAGGTCACCGTGGTGGTCGAGCTCCTGGCGCGCTTCGACGAGGAAGCCAACATCAACTGGGCCGCCAGGCTGGAAGAAGTCGGTGCCCATGTCATCTACGGCGTGGTCGGCCACAAGACC
>DASVPF010000351.1:0-9366 GCA_036382965.1 Thiobacillus sp. | reverse complement strand
CGAACTCATCGTGGTTTCCAGCCAGCGCACGCGCGGGTTATCGGGGTCGTCGTCGCGCTGCCAACTGGCGAGCGTGGCCTGCACGGCCTGCGCGCGGTCGAAACAGTTCTTGAGGTCGGCATCGCGTTCGGCCTGGGTTTCGAGCAATTTGGTCAATTCATCCAGGGCCGTCGACAACGCCTTCAGCGCGTCCGGCCATTTGTCGTAGCGCGTGAGTTCAGCCAGCGTCGACTTGACCGGGTTCTGCGGGAAGGCGAGACGCAGGTCGCGCGCGGTTTTACCGAGGTCCTCCGCCGCGCGGCGCAGCGCCGGGAAGTCGCCCGCCTTCACCGCCGCGAGGCGTTTGCTGTCGCCGGCCAGATCGAGCAGTTGCGCGGTGGACAGCGTTTCGCCGAAGAATTGCGCGGCGGTCTCGGCGAGTTGGTGCGCCTCGTCGAGGATGACGGTATTGCAGGCGGGCAAGAGTTCGGCGACGCCTTCGTCCTTCAGCCACAGATCGGCGAAGAAGAGATGATGGTTGACCACGACGACTTCGGCGTCGAGCGCGGCCTTGCGCGCCGCCATGACGAAACAGTTCTTGAAATGACTGCACTCGCTGCCGAGGCAGGTATCGCGGCTGGAGACGGCGTAATGCCAGGCGGTGGCGTCCTCAGGGATGCCCTCGGCCTCGGCGCGGTCGCCGCTGGCGCTGGTTTCGGCGAAGCGGGCGATCTTGGCGAGCCATGCCGCATCGTCGCGATGGGCAAAACGGCCGTCGCTCAAATTGCGTTGCAGATGATGATGGCAGACGTAATTGGCACGCCCCTTCAGCAGCGCCACCTTGACGGGGGACTTCAGCGCGCGCCGCGCGGCCGGCAGGTCGCGGTGAAACAGCTGATCCTGCAACGCCTTGGTGCCGGTGGAGATCACCACCTTGCCGCCCGACAGCAGCGCAGGAATCAGATACGCCAGCGTCTTGCCGGTGCCGGTGCCCGCTTCGGCCAGCAAGACGCCGTTGGCGGCGACCGCGCGTTCGACCGCTTCGGCCATGGCCAGCTGCTGCGGACGCGCGCGCCAGCCGGGCAGGACGTCGGCACAGGCGCCGTCGGGGGAAAAGATGCGTTTCAGGTCAAACATGTCTGGATCAGGCCTCGATTCCGAGTGTAGCACCCGGCCCAGGCCTATCGATTGCGCCCCGCTTCAGTTTCATGGGCTTGCTGCCGTTAACTCCTTGGACGTTGTCTATCCAGGCCTGCCATGCGCGCTTACCTGTTCTGCTTGCTGATATCGATATTGCCCATTGCCGCCCACGCGGTAATCGTCGGGCAGGAGGTACGCCCCGGCATATCCGCCAATGCCGAATATCTGATCGGCGAACGCAGCAAGCCGGCCGTGCTTCTACTGCACGGTTTTCTGCAGACGCGCGAATTTCCCACTGTCACCACGCTGGCCCGCGGCCTGCAGGATGCGGGCTATACCGTATTGTCGCCCACACTCAGCCTGAACATTCCCGCCCGCTCGCAGAGCCTCGCATGCGAAGCGGCGCACAAGCACAGCCTGGATGACGACGTGGCCGAAATCGAGCGCTGGGTGAACTGGCTGAAGTCGCGTGGCCACCACAGCATCGTGCTGCTCGGCCACAGCTTCGGCAGCATGCAGTTGCTGGCCTACCTGTCGCGCAATCCGGATCCGGCCGTCAAGGGCTTGATCGGCGCTTCGCTGATCGAAGCCCAGATCGGTACCGCCGAGCGCCCCGCCCTGATCGCGGATCTGGAACGCCGTGTGTCGAGCAGGCAACGCGCACTGGTCACCCGGCCTTTGTCGTTCTGCAGAAAATACCCCTCGACGCCCGACGGCCTGCTGTCGTACGTGCGCTGGGATCAGCCACGCGTGCTCGCGGCATTGAAGCGCTCGCCGGTCGGCGTCAAGCTCATCATGGGCGATGCGGATGCGACGCTGGGCCGCAACTGGATCAGGACGCTGAAGCACAGGCAGACCCCGATGGTGGTCGTGCAGGGCGCCAATCATTTCATGGACGGCCAGCATGAATTCGATCTGCTGGAAAATACACTCCAGTCGCTCGACCAGATCCAGCGGGGCACGCCCGGATGAAATGGCCTGACTCCGTCTCGATCAAGCAGATCGCGCTCACCCTCGTCACCGGGCTGATGGTGCTGGTGAGCCTGATCGGCGGCTTTGCCGCCTATCAAACGCGTGCCGTCACGCGCAGCCTGGAACAGCAGAGCTGGAATGCGGCGCAGGCCGAGCTGGACGCCGCCATTCAGCGGCTGTTGAGCCAGACCGAGGGGCAGGCCGCCAGTCTGGCGCACTGGGATGAAACCCGGCAGCAGCTGGTAACGTCCGAGTATTACGCATACTGGCGGGATCAGCGCGTCTATGAAAGCGGCATGCTGCCCAGTCGCTTTTCCCAAGCCGCGCTGTACACCCGGTCGGGTGCGCTGCTTGCCCCCGGACCGAAGAAGGTTAGCCTGCCGGCCAGGCTGCCCGCCGGCTTGCCGTCGCATCTGGCCTCCAGCTGGTTGACCGACGAGGCAGGAACAACGGCCCTGTATTACGCCTCGCCCGTATACAGCGACGAACGGCGACAGGCCCTGCTCGGCTACGGCCTGCTCAGGCTCGATTTCATGCCGGCCCTGCTGCACCAGGAGCCCCTCCATTTCACGGACAGTTCCAGCATCAGGCTGGCACTCAGGCCCGGCGAAACGCTGGCTGCGTCGGAACTGTTCTCCCGTCTGCGCTTCAGCGCCCGGCCCGACCCCGATCAACTGCGATTCCAGACGATCCTGTCGCATACCCTGCTCGCCCTGTTCGTGCTCCTGGTGGGCACGTCGCTGCTGGGTTTCGTGGCATACAACCGCCTGCTGGTGCGTCCGATGCGACGGCTATCGCAGGATATCGACGCCATGCAGCACGGCCGTTTCAGCCCCAATCACTCGAGTTCGCAAAGCATGCGCATCAGCGAACTGGAAAACATCCGCCGTTCGCTGTACGCCTACCAGCTGCAACTGCGCGAACTGCATGGCTCGCTGGAACACCAGAATCGCGAATTCCATTCGCAGGCACGCCAGGATGCACTCACCGGCTGCCACAACCGGCGCGCCTACGAAGAAGACTGGGAACACTTCCATCAGGAACTCAAGACCGCGCCGCAGGGAGTGGCCTTCCTGCTGTTCGACTGCGACCGCTTCAAGACCATCAACGACACCTATGGCCACGCCAAGGGCGACCGCGTGCTGAGTATCATTGCCGATGCCCTGGTGATGGCCCTGCGCGCCAACGACCGCCTGTATCGCCTGGGCGGCGACGAGTTCGCCACTTTCCTGTCGCGCACCACGCCGGTCCAGGCCAAGCAGATCGCGCAACGCTGCCAGAGCCTGATCGATGCATCCGCCTTCAAGGATCTGGGAATCAACGAGCCGGTCGGCATCAGTATCGGCATCGCCTTCTGCGCGGCCGATCAGCTTGAACACATCGACGAGCTGCCCAAACAGGCGGACATCGCCATGTATACCGCCAAGCAGCCGGGACGCAACCGCATCGCGCTGTATGGCGAGGACACCGACCGCGCTGCGCAGACGCTGGTCGCCAGCCGCGAAACCAGCGCGCTGTTCCAGGCCCTCGCCACGCCCGGCATGATCGAGATGCACTACCAGTCCATCCATAGCCTGCCGGGGTGCAAGGTGGATTATTACGAGGCCCTGGCACGGATCCGCCACCACGGCGAGCTCATCATGCCGGGCGCGTTCCTGCCGGTCGTCGGCAGCCGCCGCCTGGAAACCGAATTCGATCTGGCGGTGCTCAATCAGGTCGATGCCGACCTGTCGTCGAACCAGCTGCCGCCAGGCGTCGGCGTGTCGATCAACATGTCGGCCCAGAGCATTTCGCGCCCCGAGGTCGTCTCGCACCTGCTGGAATTGTCGCGCCACAATACCCGCCATCCGCTGATGCTGGAGATCACGGAAACCTCGCTCATCACGCAAATGGTCGAGGTGAGCACCTATCTCGATTTGTTGCGCACGGTGAATTACCGCATCGCCATGGACGATTTCGGCACCGGTTATTCGCCGATGCGTTACCTGGTCGACCTGCCGGTGGACGTGGTCAAGTTCGACATCTCGCTGGTGAACAAGCTGGGACAGGACAACCGCGCCGGCCAGGTGGTGGCCGATTTTGCCCGCATGATGAACGACGCGGGCTATTCGCTGGTGGCCGAAGGCGTGGAAACCGAGATCGTGCTGCGCAAGGTCGAAAGCCTGGGCATAGCCCACGTGCAGGGGTATTTGCTGAGCCGGCCCGTTCCGCTGGCGCAACTGGCCGCCAGCCTCGCCGCCGACGCCCCCTGCATCGCCTGACGCCCGGCGAGGGCCTGTTCACACTAATTTCACGCCTGCGAAAATTAGTGTGAACAGGCCCTAGTGCTTGCCCGAGCGCCAGATGGAAAAGATGATCCAGAGGCTATTGAAGAACGCGATCAGGAATCCCAGCAGGCCGAAGAAAGGCAGGCCGAATAGCTGAGGGCCGCCTTCCACCGTCATGATGATGCTGGACCCCACCACCAGCGAGGCCGTCAGGATGCCCATGGTCATCCGGTTGCTGGCGCGGTCCAGCTGATGGCCGAACTGATCCAGCCGCTTCAGGTCGAGGTCGACTTTCACCCGCCCCCGTCGCGCATCCCGCAGCAGGTGCCGCAGGTCGCGCGGCACGTCGGCCAGCACCTCCAGCGTCTCGCGCAGACTCTTGCGCCCGCGCGCCAGCAGCGCCTGCGGCGTGTAGCGCTGCTGAATGATGTGCCGCACGAACGGGGTGACGTGGTCGATCATGTGAAACTCGGGATCGAGCTGCTGTCCCAGTCCTTCCAGCGTGATCAGCGTCTTGAACAACAGGGTCAGATCGGCCGGCAGCAGCAGATTGTTGTCGCGCATCAGGGCCGTGATGTCGTTCAGCAGGGCGCCGATCTTCACGTCCTTGAGCTGCAGGTCGTCGTAGCTTTGCAGCAGCTCCGTCACGTCGTAGGCCAGGCGGTCTTCGTCGCCCACCGACTCGCCGCTCCAGTCGAGCAGCACCTGCAGCAGGCCCTGTTCGTCCTTGTTCGTCAGCGCGTGCAGCAGGTCGACAAGCTGATGGCGGCGGGTATGGGTCAACATTCCCACCATGCCGAAATCGATCATGCCGATACGGTTGTCGGGCAGGAACAGCACATTGCCGGGATGCGGATCGGCATGAAAATAGCCGTGCTCCAGCACCATGCGCAGCACCACGTCGGCGCCGCGCGCGGCCAGCAGCCTGGGGTCAAGCCCGCAGGCGCGCAGCTTGTCGGGAGATACTCCCGCGATGCCGACGATCTGCTCCTGCACGTTGACGTGGTTATTGGTGAATTCCCAATACACCCGCGGGATCTTCACCAGGGGATCGGCGGCGAAGTGGCGCGCGAACTGGTCGATGTTGCGCGCCTCCTTGACCAGGTCGAGTTCGCGGTTCAGCGAACGGCGGAACTGCGACACGATGTGCACCGGATCGTAGCGCCGGGAATCCGCCACTTCGCTTTCCAGCAATCGGGCGGCGTGCTCCAGGATGCGCAGATCGGCGCGGATCACGTTCTCGATGCCGGGGCGACGCACTTTGACGACGACCGCCGTGCCGTCCTTGAGGGTGGCGCGGTGCACCTGCGCGATGGAGGCGGCTGCCAGCGGCAGCGGATCGAATTCGGCAAATACGTCGCCGGGCTCGCCCTTGAACGCGGCGACCAGCTCGGCATGCAGCATGTCGTAGGGCACCGCGGGCACCTGGCTGTGCAGCTTTTCGAGCTCGGCAATCCAGTGCGGCGGAAACATGTCCACCCGCGTCGCCAGCAGTTGTCCCAGCTTGACGAAAGTCGGTCCCAGTTCCTCCAGCGCGCGGCGGATGCGCACGGGCGCGTCGAGCTGGCTGATTTCGCTGCTGCTGTGCCAGTGCAGGATGCGTCCGGCACGTTCCAGCGCGCCGCTGATGCCGATGAGGCGCACCAGGTCGCCCCAGCCATAGCGAATCATGACGGTAGCGATTTCGTGCAATCGCGGCAGGTCGCGCACGACCGAAATGGTTTCCCAGAGCATTGTTTGGTTTATTGGAATCGGTAATGCCGAGAGTCTAGCCCGGATGGCGCAAAAATTGACGCCTGCCCTCGCAGGCATTCATGAATCGCGGGCAGCCGCAGCGGCCGCGATTCCGCTGCCACCCAGGACGTGTTAACCCTGATCAGGAACGCAGGCGTTCGCTCTGCCGCTTGAGCGAATCCGACAGCGCCGCCAGGATGCCGCTTGCCACCTGGGACAGGCGTTCGCTGGCCGTTTTGGCCGACTCGCTCAGCCCGGCGCGCCCCGCCTCGCTGCCGGCTTTCACCCCGCTCGCCAGGTGTTGCAGTGCTTCGCGCACCTGCTCGCCGGTGCGGGTGCCGCTGATTTTCAGATGGTCGCTCAGATAGTCCAGCTCTTCCTTCAGTTTGCCGCCGGACTGCTGGGCGGTCTGCTTCAGGGTGTCGACAATCTGCGTTTCCAGGTCGCGCAGTTGCTCCAGGCTGGCTTTCAGTTCGTTGTCCTTGAATGCCTTGCCATGGGTGGCTGCCTCGCGCAAGGCATAGGAGGCCGCCTGCGCCGCACTGCCCACCGCGTCGTCGAGCCCGGAGACGGCCTGTTTGAGTCCGTCCTTCATCTCGCCGCCGCGAGCCGTCAGACCGCTGCCCACGCCCGTGGTGATCGCGCGGACGATCTCGCGGATGTCGTTCAGCGCCATGCGGCGCTCGTGCAGGGCGCGCGCGGTCAATTCGCGCACCCGCTCGCGCAGGTCGGGGGTGGACGCCGCGGCAGCCGCCTCGTCGTGCCATTGCGCAAGCTGCGCGTTATCGGGGATACTGGGTTCGCTTGAAGCGGGTGTTTGCGGGTCAGTCATGGTGCAGTCCTCGGGTTCAAGATTCCGTGTTGGCCGTACTCTGGTTCCAATATAGAGCAGATTCCTATTCGATGAAGCCGCTCCTCCTGTCTCTGCTGGCCGCATTGCTGGCGCCCCCGGCGTATGCCGGGCCGGCGGACGACGTTCCGATGTATGCCGTCAGCCTGGTGGGCAGCCCGTATCAGCCGGGCGGCACGTTGCCCGCAACCGGGCTCGATTGCAGCGGCTTCGTCGACCACGTATTCAGGCAGACCCTGGGCATCGTGCTGCCGCACGACAGCCGCGCGATCAGCGAAACGACGCAACCGCTGGCGCCGGGCGAACTCGCGCCCGGCGACCTGGTCTTCTTCAATACCCTTGACCACGCGTTCTCCCATGTCGGCATTTATCTCGGCGACGACCGCTTCGTGCATGCCACGAGCAGCCGCAGCGGTGCGGTCATGATCTCCAGACTCGGCGACCGCTACTGGCGCGAACGCTTCGACGGCGCCCGGCGCGTCGTGCCGCCCATCGCGCGCCCGTCTGCGGTTGCCGCCTTTGAATAAGGCCCGCCCGCAGTCGCGCTGCGCCGTTGCCGGATAATGCTGCCTTCCCCCTTGCGCGGTCTGCTGTTCAGTGTCGGGCTCGGCTTCGCCGCCGCCTTGCTGATGATGCTCGCGGTGATCGGACTGGGCGTCACCCAGATGTCCCATCTCAATACCGAGCTGGAAAACGTCGTGTCGGTCAACAACGTCAAGACCCGGCTGGCCTCGCAGATGCGCAACTCCATTCGGGACCGCCAGATGCTGATGAACAACATCGTGGTGTCGATCGATCCCTGGGAAAAGGACACGCTCTTCCTGCAGTTCCAGGAATATGGCGAACGCTACGCCAAGGACCGCCGCCAGTTGGGCGCCATGCTGCGCACGCAGGACGAGAAACTGCTGATGGCCGAACTCGACACCATCACGTCCATCAATCAGCCCGTCATGTTCAAGGTGGTCGAAGCGGCGCTCGATCGGAACAATTACGGCGCGATGAAGCTGCTGCAGGAAGAGGCCATCCCGCTGCAGAACCGCCTGGTCGAGGCGCTCGACAACATGACCCGCCTGCAGCGCGAGGCCAACGAAGCGGCGCTCGGCAAGACCTTCGCCGCCTATCAGGCCACCCGCAACCTGATGCTGGTGCTGGGCATCTTCGCCACCCTGCTGGCCACGCTGGTTGCGGTGCTGGTGGGCCGCCGCATGCTGACGCAGACACGCCAGCTGGAAACGGAAAAGCAGAAATACCAGACCCTGTTCGAAACCAATTCCGATGCCGTCGTCATCCTCGACGACCAGGGCTTTACCGATTGCAACGCAGCCACGCTGTCGCTGTTCGGCATGGATTCGGTCGACACCTTTCTTCATACCCCCATCACGCAACTCGGCGCGCCGGTGCAGGCCAATGGCATGAGCGCCTACGATCATGCCAAACAGGCCATCAGGCAGGCGCGCAGCCAGGGGCACGCCGTGCTGGACTGGCAGGGACAGCGCCAGGACGGCACGCAGTTCTCGGCCGAGATCGCCCTGCACGCGATGCAGCTGGAAGGCAGGCCGGTGATCCAGGCGATCATGCGCGACGTTTCCGAACGCCGTGCCGCCGAAGCCGCCAGGGAAGCCGTGCGCGAAGCCGCGCTGCACATGGCGCACGCCAAATCGGAATTCGTCGCCAACGTCAGCCACGAAATCCGCACTCCGATGCACGGCATTCTGGGGATGAGCGGGCTGCTGCTGAAAACCCCGCTCGACGGCCGCCAGCGCGAGTATGTCTCCACCCTGAAAAGCTCGGCGGAAAGCCTGCTTACCATCATCAACGACATCCTCGACTTCTCCAAGATCGAAGCCGGCAAGCTTTCCATCGAGCACGTCGCGTTCTCGCCCGCCGCGCTGGTCCGGGACGTGGTTGCGCTGTTCCAGGCGCGCGCCCTGGAAAAGAACCTGCGCCTGACGCTGTCGCTGCCCGACCATCCGCCCGCCGCCCTGCTGGGCGACCCCATCCGCGTCCGCCAGATCCTGCTCAACCTGGTCGACAACGCGATCAAGTTCACCCATCAGGGTGAAGTCGAATTGCTCGCCCGCTTCGAGCCGGACGCGGACGGCATCGGCTGCCAGTTCCGCGTCCGCGACAACGGCATCGGCATGAGCGAAGACACGCAGGCGCGCCTGTTCCAGGCGTTTTCGCAGGCGGATTCGTCGACCACGCGCCGCTACGGCGGCACCGGTCTCGGGCTGGCGGTGAGCAGCCAGCTGGCCGAATTGATGGGCGGGCAACTCACCGTCGTCAGCGAACCCGGCCAGGGCAGCACCTTCACCCTGGCGCTCTTGCTGGCGCCGACGACCCTGCCGCTGGCCGAGCTGCCGGCCCCGCCCGCGATTCGGCTGCAGGGGCACATTCTGGTGGTGGAAGACCATCCGGTGAACC
>DASVPF010000350.1:0-5526 GCA_036382965.1 Thiobacillus sp. | reverse complement strand
GAGCGCCGCCGCCCGATCGCAGCGCCCCGAGCGCCGTCGGTCGAAGAGGAAGCTGCCGCGGCCCCGGAGACGATTTCCGATGAGGCAATGCCAGAAGAAACCGTTCCTGGCACGGAGGACATCGCGGCAGCCGACACCCCGCGCGGCATCGCCCAGCGCGAAGCCTCGCTCGACCTGGACTCGATCATCCTCATCGATCCCGAGATTCCGGTGCCGGACGACCTCGGCCCGCTGCCGCAATTCCACACTGCCCCCACGTATCCGCCTGCGCCGGCCGCGTCCGTGTATCCGTCCGCAACGGTCGCAGCCGCAGCACCCGCCGCACCCGCCGCACCCACGGCACGCATCGAATACGCGGCACCCCTGCCCGGCGCGGCGCGCGTCCCGTCTGCGTCGCGCCGCACCAAACCTTGGGTATGGACAGCGGCCAGCGCCCTGCTGCTGCTGGTGCTGCTGGCGCAAACCACCTATTTCCTGCGCGACACCCTGGTCAGCCGTCTGCCGCAGACCCGTCCTGCGTTCGAGCAGGCCTGCGCCGCGATCGGCTGCACACTCTCGCTGCCGAAAAATCTGGGCCTGCTGCAGATCGTCGGCTCCGACCTGCAGACCGAAGCACCCGCAAGGGGTACGCCGGCGGGTACCCCGCTGCTGCGCAGCGACCCTTCCGCAGCCAGCGGTCGCCTCAGACTCACCCTCACCCTCGGCAACCGCGCCGGCCAGGCCCAGGCCTGGCCAGTGCTGGTGCTCACCCTGACCGACCAGCGCAACCGCCCGCTGGCACGCCGCAGCTTCGCCCCCAGCGAATACCTCGGCGACGCTGCGCGCATTGCCGCCGGCATTCCGCCGCGCAGCGAGCAGGCCCTGAGCCTGCCGCTGACCGTGCGCGACCTGGCCCCGATGGGCTTCGATCTGCAACTGACCTACTAAGTCACTGGCTGGCTGGCCGCTTCTTCGGTATAGTTCGCCTTCCCGTTGCGGGAGAGCGCGTGCCCGGCACGCCGCCGAAGGCGTAACCCACCCGGAATCGCTCAGGCAAAAGGACCGCAACCCCCAAGCAACATCTTGGGAAAATACTCTGGAGAGCGCAGTGGCCGATATCAAGCCAGCACACTGCCACCGAAGGGGCAGCGGCGCACTGGTTTGATTCTGATCAAATCAACACGCCGTAATCTCTCAGGTACCAAGGACAGAGGGGTGAAGCAAATCCGCGCTTCACCCTTTTTATTTGGTGCCCCCAATGTCAGATCAAGCAACGCTCAAACAAACGCCGCTCAATGCCCTGCACCGCGAACTCGGCGCCAAGATGGTCGATTTCGGCGGCTGGGACATGCCAGTCAACTACGGCTCGCAACTCTCGGAACACCACGTCGTGCGCTCCGGCTGCGGCCTGTTCGACGTCTCCCACATGCTGCCGCTCGACCTCCGCGGCGCCAACGTGCGCGCCTTCCTGCGCCGGCTGGTGGCGAACAACGTCGACAAGCTGCAGACAGCCGGCCGCGCGCTGTATTCGTGCATGCTCAACGAGGCCGGCGGCGTCATCGACGACCTCATCGTCTATTTCATGGACGAATCCTGGTTCCGCCTGGTGGTCAATGCCGGCACTGCGGAGAAGGATCTCGCGTGGATGGAAAAGATGAACGCCGACTGGGACATGGGCCTGACCCTCACCCCGCGCCGCGACCTCGCGATGATCGCGATCCAGGGCCCGAACGCGACGCAGGCGCTGAACGAGGCGCTGCCCGGCGTCGACCGGATCACCGACAATCTCAAGCCTTTCAACGCCGCCGCCATGGGCGAGATGTTCATCGCCCGCACCGGCTACACCGGCGAGGATGGTTTTGAAGTGATGGTGCTGGCGAAATCCGCGCCCTTCTTCTGGAAGGCGCTGATGGAAGCCGGCGGCAAGCCGATCGGCCTCGGCGCGCGCGACACGTTGCGGCTGGAAGCCGGGATGAACCTCTACGGCCAGGACATGGACGAGACGACTTCGCCGCTCGAATCGGGCCTCGCGTGGACGGTGGACCTGAAAACCGGCCGCGACTTCGTCGGCCGCACCGCACTGGAAAAAAGCGAAGTAACGAAACAGCTCGCCGGCCTGCTGCTGCTCGACAAGGGCGTGCTGCGCAGTCACCAGAAAGTCCACACCAAGAACGGCGACGGCGAAATCACCTCCGGCACCTTTTCGCCTACCATGCAGCAATCCATCGCGCTCGCCCGCATCCCGCTCGGCATCGCCCCGGGCGAGGAAGTCGAGGTCGAAATCCGCGACAAGAAACTGAAAGCCAAAGTGGTGAAATATCCGTTCGTGCGCAACGGCAAGGTATTGATTTGATTTTTGAGGGGCTGGGATCTAGGGACTAGGATTTAGGGAACGTGCGGCTTCGCCGCGCTCCTGATTCTTTCCCCAGTCCCTAGCTCCTAATTCCTAGACCCTGGAGAACCCATGAGCATTCCCGCAGACCTCAAATACACCCCCAGCCACGAATGGGTGCGCGTCGAAGCCGACGGCACGCTGACCGTGGGCATCACCCACCACGCGCAGGATCTGCTCGGCGACATGGTGTTCGTCGAAAACCCTGCTGCCGGCCGCACCCTTGCCAAGGGCGAGGAATGCGCGGTGGTCGAATCGGTGAAGGCCGCCTCCGACGTCTACGCCCCGGTGGCGGGCGAAGTCATCGCCGCCAACAGCGAGGTCGAAGCCAGCCCCGAATCGGTGAACAAGGACGCTTACGGCGCGTGGATGTTCAGGATGAAGCCCGCCAACGCCGGCGACGTCGCCGCATTGCTGGATGCGGCGGCCTATCAGAAGCTGGTGGAATCGGAAGCGCATTGAGGGGCCAGGATTCAGGAATCAGGGAATGTGCGGCTGCGCCGCGCCCAGAATCGATTCCGAATCCGCAACCCTGACCCCTGAATCCTGAATCCTGACCCCTAAAACCATGCCCTTCATTCCCCACACCGAAGCAGACGTCTCCGCCATGCTCGGCGCCATCGGCGCCAGCCGCATCGAAGATCTGTTCGACGAAATCCCGCCCGCGCTGAAGACCGGCAAACTCAAGGACGTGCCCGACGGCCTGCCCGAAATGGCCGTGGCGCGGCTGATGCAGGAACGCGCGTCGGCAGACGGCTTCTGGTCCAATTTCATCGGCGCCGGCGTCTACGAGCACCACATCCCGGCGGCGATCTGGCAGATCACCACGCGCGGCGAGTTCTACACCGCCTACACGCCGTATCAGGCCGAGGCGAGCCAGGGCACGCTGCAGCTGATCTACGAATACCAGACCATGATGACCCGGCTGACCGGGCTCGACGTGTCCAACGCCTCGCTCTACGACGGCGCCTCCGCGCTGGCCGAGGCGGTGCTGATGGCGGTGCGCGCGCACAAGAGCTCGCGCCGCGTGCTGGTGCCGAAGACGGTGCACCCGATCTACCGCCGCGTGGTCCACACCACGGTGAAGAACCAGGGCATCGAACTGGTCGAGCTCGACTACGACGCCGCGACCGGCCAGACCGTGCTGCCGGCCGACCCGGGTGTATTCGCCGGTCTGGTGATCCCACAGCCCAACTTCTTCGGCGTGCTCGAAGACGTGCATGCGCTGACCGACTGGGCGCACGACAAGGGCGCGCTGGCGATCGCGCTGGTCAACCCCACCACGCTGGCCGTGCTGGAAGCGCCCGGCCGCTGGGGGACGAAAGGCGCCGATATCGCGGTCGGCGAAGGCCAGCCGCTCGGCGCGCCGATGGCCTCGGGCGGCCCCTACTTCGGCTTCATGTGCTGCCGCCAGGATTTCGTGCGGCAGATGCCGGGACGCATCGTCGGCCGCACCGTCGACCTCGACGGCAAGCCGGGCTTTACCCTGACGCTGCAGGCACGCGAGCAACATATCCGCCGCTCCAAGGCCACCTCCAACATCTGCACCAACCAGGGCCTGGTGGTCACCGCGGCGACGCAATACATGGCACTGCTGGGGCCGCAGGGACTGGCGAAAGTGGCATCAAACAGTCACACCAATACCGTCGCGCTGGCCGAAAAACTGGCGGCGATTTCCGGCGTGGCCAAAGCCTTCGCCAGCCCCTTCTTCCACGAAGTCGTGCTGAAGCTCAACGACAACGCAAAAGACGTGCTGCGCGCCCTGCGGGCGCAGGGCATCCTCGGCGGACTGGACATTTCCGGCTGGTACCCCGAACTCGGGCAGGCGATCCTGGTGTGCGTCACCGAGACTAAGACCACGGCCGACCTCGACCGCTATGCGCAACAGATGGAACGCATCCTGTCGAAGCGGCGCGAAGCCCCGCCGTGTGCGTACAAGAGCTAGTCGGAGTGAAACATGAGTGATGTAAAACGCGACAAGCAGTTCTGGGACATGGCCGACTCCTTCATTCAACTGGCCAATACCCATTTGAACGAGGAAAAACCCAGCCGGGTGAGCGCGAGCGCGCTTTTTGCGGCCGCACGATTCAATGCCTTCGTCATCACGGCGGCAACCGAGAGCAAGGCGCAGCTGATTGCCGAGAAGGAGGCCGCAATCGCCTACTTCCTGACGCAGTACGAATCCATGCTGCGCGAGAATCTGGACGAGCACATGACCCGCTATGGCCAGCACGCCGGCGCGTAGGGCGCAATCGCGCTTTCGCCCTGCGTTTTAACTGATTTTTCAAGGAGAGCAAACATGGCAGTGACTCTTGGCGGCAACCCCATCGACGTCGCAGGCAGCTTCCCCAAGGTCGGCGACATCGCGCCCGACTTCAAGCTGGTCAACAAGGACCTGGCCGACGTCTCGCTGGCCGATTTCGCCGGCAAGAAGAAGATCCTCAACATCGTGCCCAGCCTCGACACTCCGGTGTGCGCGACCTCGACGAAGAAGTTCAATGAAGCTGCGGTCGGCAACACCGCCGTGCTGATCATCTCGGCCGACCTGCCGTTTGCGATGAGCCGCTTCTGCGGCGCCGAAAACACCGGCAACGTGGTGACGCTGTCGACCATGCGTGGCGCGGAATTCATGAAGAACTACGGCGTCGCCATCACCAGCGGCCCGCTCGCCGGCATCACCGCGCGCGCCGTGGTCGTGCTGGATGAAGCCAACAAAGTGCTCCACGCCGAACTCGTGCCCGAGATCAAGCAGGAGCCGGACTACGACGCCGCGCTGGCTGCTTTGAAATAAAGGGATCAGGGGTCAGGATTCGGGGATCAGGGGTGGAGCGGCTTCGCCGCACCAGTTCGATTCCGGTTTTCCCTGGCCCCTGAATCCTGAATCCTGACCCCTGAAAACCATGCTGATATTCGACCATTCTCGCCCCGGCCGCACCGCCGCCGCCCAGCTGCCCGCCGCCGGCGGCAATCTCGACGATCTGCCCGCCGCGCTGCGCCGCAAGAACGCGCCTGCGCTGCCCGAAGTCTCCGAGCTCGACGTGGTGCGCCACTACACGCGCCTCTCGCAGCAGAACTTCTCGATCGACACGCAGTTCTACCCGCTTGGTTCGTGCACCATGAAGTACAACCCGCGCGCGTGCAATTCGCTGGCGATG
>DASVPF010000349.1:0-1735 GCA_036382965.1 Thiobacillus sp. | reverse complement strand
AGGCGGCGGTGCGCGTGCTGACCCAGGGCATGGTCGATCTCGGCCTGCTCCAAGGCAATGTCGATGGCCTGATCGAGTCGGAGGCCTACAACCGCTTCTACATGCATCGCACCGGCCACTGGCTGGGCATGGACGTGCACGACGCCGGAGAATACAAACTGCACGGCGAATGGCGTCCGCTGCTGCCGGGGATGACGCTGACCGTCGAGCCCGGCCTCTATATCCGCCCGGCCGACAACGTGCCCGAGGCGTTCTGGAACATCGGCATCCGCATCGAGGACGACGTCGCGGTGACCGAATCCGGTTGCGAGGTGCTGACCACGCCGCCGAAAACGGTGGCGGAGATCGAGACATGGATGAAGGGATGAGCGAGGTTCTCATCGTCGGCGCCGGCCCGGTCGGCGCGGTGTGTGCGCTGACGCTCGCGCAGCAGGGCGTTGCCGCGCGCGTGATCGAGGCGCAATCAGCCGACGTCCGCGCCGACACCCGCACCCTGGCGTTGTCGCATGGCTCGCGCCTGATCCTCGACCGCCTCGGGGTGTGGGACAGGCTCGAAGACGTGACGCCGATCACCCGTATCCATATCTCGCAGCGTGGTGCGCTCGGGATGGCGCGGCTGGCTGCTGAGGAGGTGGGCGTGCCGGCACTGGGCTACGTGCTGTCGTATGTCGAACTCACTGCCGCGTTGAAGGCGGCGCTGCGCGAAGCCGATATCGCCGTCGAATACGGCGTGGCGGTGACGCGCATCGAGTCCGGCGCGGAGGCGGCGACGCTGCAAGCCGCCGACGGACAGTATTACGCGGCGCCACTCGTTGTCGTGGCCGACGGCGGGCGCAGCGACGCGGCGCCCGTCCCCAAATTCGGGCGCGACTACGAGCAGATGGCGGTGGTGTGCGACGTGCAGACCGAACTGCCACACGGCAATCAGGCGTTCGAGCGCTTCACGCCCGAGGGGCCGGCAGCGCTGCTGCCCAAAGAAGACCGTTACGCACTCGTATGGACCGTGAGCAAGGCCGATACCCGGCGCATCGCTGCCTTGCCGGATGACGAATTTCTCGCTGCGCTGTACCGTCACTTCGGCGGGCGTCAGGGACGGTTCCTTTACGCCGGCCCGCGCAAGACTTTCCCGCTGAGGCTCGCCTACACCGGCAGCGCGGTCGCCGATCGCGTGGTGCGCATCGGCAATGCGGCGCAGACGCTGCACCCGGTGGCGGGCCAGGGGGTCAACATCGGCCTGCGCGACGCCTGGGAACTGGCCGCGTTGTGCGGAGACTCGTCCGCGAGCGAAATCGGCAGCGCCGCCATGCTGGCCGCCTATGCGCGCGGGCGGCGCCTGGACGTGATCGGCGGCGCCGGCTTCACCGATTTTCTGGTGCGGGTGTTTTCCAACGACATCGCGCCGTTGCGCCACGCGCGCGGACTCGGCCTGCTGGCGCTGGAAGCGTTGCCGCCGCTGAAGAGCTTCGTCGCGCGGCGCATGATATTCGGGGCGCGCGGATGAATCGGTTTGGGTGGGCAGAGCCCACGTTTGCCCCCTCTCCCGCAAGCGGGAGAAGGTTGGGGAGAGGGAGCGAAGCATGAGTCCGGAACGCTGTCAGGTCGTCATCGTCGGCGCCGGCCTGGTCGGCGCGGCTGCGGCGCTGGCGCTCGGCCGGCAGGGACTGCGGGTGGCGCTGATCGAACACCAGCTACCGGACGTGCCGGATGCAACCTGGGACACCCGCATCTACGCCAT
>DASVPF010000348.1:0-10566 GCA_036382965.1 Thiobacillus sp. | reverse complement strand
GAAGCCCGAGGCGCCGGCGCCGAAGCCCGAGGCGCCCAAGCCCGCCGGCAAGCTGCGCGACCTCAAAGATCCGTTCGCGAATTAACCCGCTATACTGCGCCGCGATGTACGGAGCCGCCGTCGCGGTCGAGGACGAGGTCGCGCGCTTTCACCGCGACGCGCTCGTCGTCGATCTGCACAACGATCTGTTGACCAAGCTGGTGCTGCGCGGCGGCGAATTCCGCAGTGGCCTCGGCTGGCCCGCGCCGCGTTTTTCCGCTCGTGACGAGGCGGTGATCGACCGGCTCACCGGACTCGTCTGGCGGCGCGCCGCGAGCCTCGTACCGGAAGGCGTGAGGTGGCAGGACGCGCTGGCGGCGGTGGCGCGCCTGAACCGCGACGGCGGCGCCGGCTGGCGGCTGCCCAGCATCAACGAACTGGAATCGCTGACCGACTGCGCCGCCGCCAACCCGGCGCTGGCGCCGGACCATCCTTTCACCGAGGTGCGCGACGTGTACTGGTCGTCGACCACCAGCCTGTACGAGCCGGACTGGGCCTGGGCGCTCTATCTGGACAAGGGCGCGGTAGGCGTGGGGCAGAAAAGCCAGGCGCGCTTTCACGTCTGGCCGGTGCGGGAAAACCATGCGTAGCGATGAAACCGCGCCGGGATCATGGAGGTGGAGGCGATGTCCAATGCAGCTTGACGGACGTGTCTATCGGGTGCGGAGGCGCATCCAGGTGAGGTGTGCGTATACACCGGACAGTGCAGTTAACTTTGGAGAAATAACATGCGTAAATTCCGGATATTTCTGGCAGCCCTGATTGTGTTGAGCCTTACCGGCTGCGGTTACAACACCTTACAGAGCAATGACGAACAGATTAAGGCGAGCTGGTCCGAGGTCGTGAACCAGTACCAGCGCCGTGCGGATCTGGTTCCCAACCTGGTGAACACCGTAAAGGGCTACGCCGCCCAGGAAAAATCGGTACTGCTGGGCGTCACCAACGCCCGCGCCAAAGTCGGCAGCATCCAGGCGACCCCGGAACTCATCAACAATCCTGAGGCGTTTGCCAAATTCCAGGCCGCGCAAGGGGAGCTGTCGGGTGCCCTGTCGAGGCTGCTGGTGGTGTCCGAGAACTATCCGCAGTTGAAGTCCGACGCCAACTTCCGCGACCTGCAGGCACAGCTGGAAGGCACCGAGAACCGCATCACGGTTGCGCGCAACCGCTACATCAAGGCGGTGCAGGAATTCAACGTCACGGTGCGCTCCTTTCCCTCCAATCTGACGGCGATGGCGTTCGGATTCAAAACGAAGCCCAACTTCACGGTAGAAAACGAGAAGGAAATCGCCAGGCCGCCCACAGTGGACTTCGGGACAGCGCCGGCCGCGCCCCAGGGCCAGGCTCAGGGAGCCGCCCAGTGAGGACGATGAACATGGCACGAGCGTTATTGCTGGCAGTCGCGCTTTGCTGGTCCTTCGTGGCCGCAGCGCAGGTCGCGGTCCCGCCCTTGAGCGGGCGCGTCACCGACCAGACCGCCACGCTCAGTGCTGCGCAGCAGGCCGCTCTGGAGCAGACCCTGCAGGCGTTTGAAGCCAGAAAAGGCAGTCAGCTCGCGATCCTGATCGTTCCCACCACCGCGCCGGAAACGATCGAGCAATATGCCTTGCGCGTTGCGGAGCAATGGAAACTGGGCCGCAAGAAAATCGATGACGGCGCGATCCTGGTCGTCGCCAAACACGACCGCGCGCTGCGCATCGAGGTGGGGTACGGCCTGGAAGGGGCGCTCAATGACGCCACCAGCAAGCGCATCATCAGCGAGATCATCACGCCGCGCTTCAAACAAGGGGATTTCTATGGCGGGATTAGTGCCGGGGTCGACCGGATCATCCGCGTCATCGACGGCGAACCGTTGCCGGAACCCAAAGGAAAGCCCCCCGGCGAGACCGCGGATATCCAGCAGTATGTTCCCATCATTTTTATTCTTGCGCTCGTGGTGGGTGGGGTGCTGCGCGCCGTGCTGGGCAGATTTCCCGGCGCGCTCGTGACCGGCGGGGCCGTGGCGTTTGTAGCCTGGTTGCTGGTCGGCGCGGTATCCATCGCGTTGGTCGCGGGCGTGATCGCGCTGTTTTTCACTTTGCTGGGGGGCGGCATGGGCGGGTACGGAATCGGCGGTCGTCATGGGGGATTCGGTGGAGGGGGGTTTGGCGGCGGCGGTTTCAGCGGCGGCGGTGGCGGCTTTGGCGGCGGCGGCGCATCGGGGAGGTGGTAACGATGAACATCAAACGCATGGCGAAGCATCTGATGCTGACCCACTGGCAAGTCAACCGGGCCTTCCCCCGCCATACCCTGATCGCGATCGAGCAAGCGATCAAAGCGAGCGAGACCGCACACGTCGGAGAAATCCGCTTCGCAGTGGAAGGCGCACTGGACGTCACGCCGCTCTTCAAGGGGCAATCCGCGCGCGAACGTGCGATCGAAATGTTTTCGCAACTGCGGGTGTGGGATACCGAACACAACAACGGCGTGCTGATTTATCTGTTGCTCGCCGACCGGGATGTCGAGATTGTTGCCGATCGCGGGATACACGCGAAGGCAGGCGCGCAGGCATGGGAGAAGATATGCCGCACGATGGAAACAGCATTTAAACAGGGGAACTATGAAGGGGGCGTGGTCAGCGGCATTCGGGCGGTGACGCAGCATCTGGTGGAACATTTTCCCGCTATCGGCGCCGGTCGGAACGAGTTGCCGGACAAACCGGTGGTGCTGTAGCTCAACCATGCGATGCACCGTGCCGTGGTGGTTCCGGCGCAGGTTTCAGGAGGGGACGGCTATGAAACAGCGCAACGAGATCACGTCAGGCGCGCATGGCACGCGTCACGCCGCTGGACGAAGTTTCGCCACGCCGCAGCAGGCTGCGACGCTTGACGGCAGGCGGCGAGTGCGCGATGGCGGCCACGGCAGATCGGCGTCTTGGCGGTCTCCGCGGAGATGAGGCGCTGCGCGCGAACGAGGTTCGGACTCTAACGGTGGACTTCATGGAAAAGACACGGCAACAGTTCTCCCTCTGGTACTTCCTGATCGTATTCCTGCTGATCATGGCAATGCAGAACTTCCTGTTCGCCCCGCACGCCGCGAACCTCGCCTACAACGAATTCAAGGCGCTGCTCCAGGCCGGCAAGATCGATAACGTTGCGCTCGGCGAGCGCACGATCAGCGGCGCGCTCAAGCCCGACGGACTCGAGGGGCTGCTGCCGAAGAAGCAGATCGAGGAACTCAAGCGCGCAGGAGAAGGCAAGGAGCACCGTTTCGTCACGGTACGCGTGGACGATCCCGACCTCGTCAAGGAGCTCGAAGCGGCCAGGGTGCGCTTCGCCGGCCAGATCGAGAGCAAGTGGTTTTCCACGCTACTGTCCTGGATTCTGCCCGCCGTCGTCTTCTTTGCGTTGTGGGGCTTCATCATGAAGCGCATGGGCGGCGCGGCCGGCGGCTTCATGGAGATCGGCAAGAGCAAGGCCAAGGTCTATATGGAGCAGCGGACCGGCGTGAGCTTCGACGACGTCGCCGGGGTGGACGAGGCCAAGGACGAGCTGAAGGAGATCATCGAGTTCCTCAAAAACCCGAAGGAATACGGCAAGCTCGGCGCGCGCATGCCCAAGGGCGTGCTCCTGGTCGGCCCGCCCGGCACCGGCAAGACCCTGCTTGCGCGCGCGGTGGCGGGCGAGGCCAGCGTGCCGTTCTTCTCCATCAGCGGCGCGGAGTTCGTGGAGATGTTCGTGGGCGTGGGCGCGGCGCGCGTGCGCGACCTGTTCGAACAGGCGCGCGGCAAGGCCCCGGCCATCATCTTCATCGACGAGCTCGACGCCCTCGGGCGGGCGCGCGGGGCCTACCCGCTCGCCGGCGGGCACGACGAGAAGGAGCAGACGCTCAACCAGTTGCTGTCCGAGATGGACGGCTTCGACCCGAGCCAGGGGCTGGTGCTGCTCGCCGCCACCAACCGCCCGGAGATACTCGATCCCGCACTGCTGCGCGCCGGGCGCTTCGACCGCCAGGTGCTGGTGGATCGCCCGGACAAGAAAGGCCGCATGGACATCCTCAGGGTGCATCTGAAGAAAGTGCATCTGGCCGCCGATGCCGATCCGGAGCAGATCGCTGCGCTCACCACCGGCTTCACCGGCGCCGATCTCGCCAACCTGGTGAACGAGGCGGCGCTGCTCGCCACGCGCCGCGGCGCCGAAGCCGTCGGGACCGACGATTTCACCGCGGCAGTGGAGCGCATCGTCGCCGGCCTGGAGAAAAAGAACCGGCTGCTCAACCCGAAGGAGCGCGAGGTGGTCGCCTACCACGAGATGGGCCACGCGCTGGTGGCGCTGTCGCTGCCCGGCACCGATGCGGTGCACAAGGTCTCGATCATCCCGCGCGGCATCGGCTCGCTCGGCTACACCATCCAGCGCCCGACCGAGGACCGTTACCTGATGACGCGGGAGGAACTGGAAAACAAGATGGCGGTGCTGCTCGGCGGCCGTGCCGCGGAGCGGCTGGTGTTCGACCATCTGTCGACCGGCGCGGCGGACGACCTCGCCAAGGTGACGGACATCGCGCGCAGCATGGTCATGCGCTACGGCATGCACGAGAAGCTCGGCCACGTCGCCTATGAGGCCGAGCGCCCGGCGTTCCTGCAACTGCCCGACGCCATGCCCGGCGCGCGCGAGTACAGCGAGGAGACGGCGAGCGAGATCGATCATGCGGTGCGCGACATCCTGCAGGCGGCGTTCGAGCGGGCGGCAGCGATTCTGAAAGAGCGGCGCGCCACGCTCGAGCGTGGCGCGCGCGAGTTGCTCGCCCACGAGACGCTGAGCGAAGACGACCTGCGCGCACTACTGAAACCGGCGCCGGTTGCGGCTGCGGCGGCGGACGCCGTGCAGCCCTGGGCCAAGTAAGGAGGCATGGTGTCCGGCCTGAGGAGACTGTTCCAGATCGGCTTCGCGGTTGCCGGCTACCTGCTCGGGTGGCTGCTGGTGCGCCTGCATCTGTGGCGCCCGTCGATGACGCCGGCACAACGGCTGTGCCGTTCGTTCGAGCGCCTGGGCACGACGTTCGTCAAGCTCGGCCAGGGGCTGAGCCTGCACCGCGACCTGCTGCCGGAAGAGTACATCCGCGCGCTGCAAAGCCTGCAGGATCGCGTCGCGCCGTTTCCGGACGCGGTCGCGCGGCGCGAGGTGGAACAGGCGCTGGGAAAACCCGTCGCCGAACTGTTCGCCGAATTCGAGGCGCACCCGCTGGCGGCGGCGTCCATCGCGCAGGTGCACCGGGCGCGCCTGCGCGACGGACAGCGCGTGGTGGTGAAGATACGCAGGCCCCGCATCAAGGCCCAGATCGACCGCGACATGCGCCTGCTGCGCGGCGTGCTGCGCGCGCTGCTCGCGCTGTTTCCCCCGCTGCGGCGCTACGAGCCGCTCGCCATCGTCGACGAAATCCGCGCCAACCTGCTCAAGGAAACGGATTTCCGCCGCGAGGCGCGCGACACCCTGCGTTTCGCCGAAGCCTTCCGCGGCTCGGCGACCGTGCACGTTCCCGCGGCGATCGACGGGCTGTATACCGAGTCGGTGCTGGTGCAGGCGCTGAGCGGCGGGCGGCGCGTGGACGATCCCGCGGTGCGCGCGCACGGGGCGCAACTCGCGCAGGCACTGGTCGAGGCCTATCTGCAGCAGATATTCGTCATGGGCGTGTTTCACGGCGATCCCCATCCCGGCAACCTGTTCATCATGGACAGCGGCAAGATATGCTTCCACGACTTTGGCATCGTCGGTACGCTCGATTCGCCCACGCGCCGCAACCTGGCGGCGTTTTTACTCGCCTTCGTCCATCGGGACAGCGAATGGATGCTGGATGCGACGCTCGATCTGGGCCTGCTCGCGGGGGCGCTCGATCGCGCGGAGTTCCGCCAGGGACTGCAGGAGATCATCCAGGACTACGCCGGTCTGCCGCTCAAGGAGTGGTCTCTGGCGGAAGCCTTCGTGCGCGTGGCGCGTCTCGGACGCGGGCGCAACATCCGCATTCCGCATAACCTGCTGGTCCTGATGCGCATGCTGTATCTGATGGAAAACGCCGTGCGCGACCTCGACCCCGACTTCAATCTGCTGCAGAGCATGCTCGGCAAGGCCGAAGAGGTGATCCGTTCCTCCACCGGCGCCGGCGCAGAAACGGGGCTCGACCGGCTGCGGTTTGAGGCCTCGGCCGGGGTGCACGAACTGCCGTCCGAGCTCGGCGCCTGGATCCACCGGATACGCGCCAAGGGCCTGGAGATGCAGGTCCAGCACCACGGCATGGAAGAACTGGAGCAAAACATCGCCCGCGGCAGCAACCGCGTGGCCCTGGCGCTGGTGACGCTGGGCCTCTACATTGCCGCCTCGCTGCTGATGCAGCATTCCATCGGGCCGCGCCTCGGCGAGATGCCGGTGCTCGCCGCAGCGGGCTATGCGCTCGCGTTGTGGTTTACCTGGCGTCTCGCGCGCGGGATTTCCCGCTCGGGGAAGCTGTGATGTCCTTGGGGAACAATCGGATGGAGAAGGTTTTCGCGGAACGTCTCGGCCCACTGGTCGGGAGCTACAAAAACGACCCGGAGTCGGTTTACAACACCTGGTTCGTCGGCAGCGAGGCGCGGCTGAAGGCCTTTCGCAGCATACGCCGTGGCGTGGGTGCGGTGGTGCAGGATATCCGGACGGGACTGTTTCCGAACGATTTCAAGGGATCTTCCATGGAATTCGTGCTGACCTGCATCACCGAACAGAAGCAGGTCTTCGAGGGCGCGGCTCATCCCTTCTACTGGAAACCCAAGCTGCGCATTCCCGACATCTACGAGAACGAGGTCAACAAGCAGGCCTTCGGCCAATTTCTTTTCGCCTGTCTCACCGCAGGGGACGTGCGGACTCTTGAAAAAGAGGTACTGAAGCTGGCAGGACGGCAGATCAAGGGGCTTGGCCCTGCCGTCGCCAATATTCTCTATTTTCTTCATCCCACTCTGTTTCCGCCGTTCAACACCGCCATGGTGAACGGTTTCAATGCCGTGTTCGGCGCGAGGAAAAAGCTGGGGTGCTGGAACAGCTACCTCGAAATGCGCGAAACCATCATCCAGGCGAATACCGAGGTGGGCGCCCTGTCGAAAGACCTCGGCGCTTTTGCCGGACTCCTGTTCGATGTCGGCGTCGGCAAGTTGCGTGACGCCGAGCGCTCATTCGACGGCGGACTGTCCCTCGCCCAGGACAAGCTGGATGCCGTGCGGCGCAAGCGTCATCAACAGGTCGAGCAGGATCTGCAGGAGGAGCGCCTGCACACCCGGGTGCAACACCAGCTCGCCCGGCTGGGACGAGCCCTGGGGTATGACGTCTCGGTCGCGCGCAACGACCGCGGTACCGACTGCGAGGGCGTGCCTCTGGGATATTACTGTATCGGGCGCCTGCCGGATCTGGGATTGCCGGCGGAGGTCCACAACACCGTCGACCTGATCGACGTGCTGTGGCTCCACCCCGGCGCGCCTCGTATTGTCTGCGCCTTCGAGGTGGAGAAGAGCACCTCCATCTATTCGGGCATCCTGCGGCTGGCGGACATGGCGCTGTCGCTTCCCGGCAGGGAAGAGCACCTTTATCTCGTTGCGCCGCGTTCCCGCGAACGGGAAATCGTCGAGCAACTTCGCCGCCCCATGTTTCAGCGCCACGACGAGTTCGTGATTTCCTATCTGCTGTTCGAGGATCTCGACCGGCATCTGGACTCGTTGTGCCGATTCGGCGGCGACCATCGCATTCTGGAAAAGCTGGCATGTCGCTGCATTCCCGGGATGGCGGCAACCTGAGCTTGCTTCGCCCCGGCCTGCTAGATTGAAAACCATGAACGGCAAATCCGGCACTGCGAATCTCGGCACGGTGGTCTCGGTGCGCGGCAGCATCGTGGATATACGCTTCGGTGAGCGTTTGCCGTCCATCCACTCCTTGCTGCGCGCTGGGACGGAGGGCGAAGTCGCCATCGAGGTCCTGTCCCAGCTCGATGCGCATCGCGTGCGCGGGATTGCGCTGACCCCAACGCAAGGTCTCGCCCGCGGCATGCCGGTGGAAGACACCGGCGGGCCGTTGCAGGCGCCGGTCGGCAAGGACATTCTTTCACGCATGTTCGACGTCTTCGGCCGCGCCATCGACCGCCAGCCGGCGCCGGCAGCGGCCCAATGGCGTTCGGTCCATCAGGCGCCCCCATCACTGGCGAGGCGTTCCACCAAGTCGGAGTTGTTCGAGACGGGCATCAAGGTCATCGATGTGCTGATGCCACTGGAACGCGGCGGCAAGGCGGGCTTGTTCGGCGGGGCAGGGGTGGGGAAGACGGTGCTACTCACCGAAATGATCCACAACATGGTCGGGCAGCACGGCGGCGTGAGTATTTTCTGCGGCATCGGCGAACGCTGCCGTGAAGGCGAGGAGCTCTACCGCGACATGAAGGCAGCGGGCGTGCTGCAGAACATGGTGATGGTGTTCGGCCAGATGAACGAACCGCCTGGCGCCCGTTTTCGCGTCGGCCACGCCGCGCTGACCATGGCCGAGTATTTCCGCGACGACGAACATCGCGACGTGCTGCTGCTCGTCGATAATATTTTTCGCTTCATTCAGGCGGGCATGGAGGTGTCCGGCCTGATGGGACAGATGCCGTCGCGCCTGGGCTATCAGCCGACCATGGGCACCGAGCTGTCGCAACTGGAAGAGCGCATCGCCAATACCGATAGCGGCGCGATCACCTCGATCCAGGCGGTGTACGTGCCGGCAGACGATTTCACCGATCCGGCGGCGGTGCATACCTTCTCGCATCTTTCCGCGTCCATCGTGCTGTCGCGCAAACGCGCGAGCGAGGGGCTTTACCCGGCCATCGATCCCTTGCAATCCAACTCCAAGATGGCCACACCCGGCATCATCGGCGAGCGGCATTACGCCCTCGCGCAGGAGATCCGGCGCACGCTTGCGCAATACGCCGACCTGAAAGACATCATCGCGATGCTGGGCCTGGAGCAGCTGTCGCCGGAGGACCGCAAGGTGGTGGCCCGCGCCCGCCGGCTGGAACGTTTCCTCACCCAGCCGTTTTTCACCACCGAGCAGTTCACCGGACTGGGAGGCAGGCTCGTCAGCCTCGATGACGCGCTGGACGGCTGCGAGCGTATCCTGCGCGACGAATTCAACGACATCCCCGAGCGTGCGCTGTACATGATCGGGACGATAGCCGAGGCGCGGGCCCAAGCCCGACCCGGGCCGAAACCCCAGTCGGGAGTGGCGCATGCGGCCAGCATCGATGAATCTTAAGATTCTCCTGCCCTTCAAAATCTTCGCCGAGAAGACCGGTGTGGTGCGCGTCGTCGCCGAGACGCGCGCGGGCTCGTTCGGGCTGTTGCCGCACCGGCTTGATTGCGTGGCGGCGCTCGCGCCGGGAATACTGGTTTTCGAGACCGCGGCGGAAGGCGAGGTTTGCATCGCCGTCGATGAGGGAGTCCTGATCAAAACCGGCGCCGACGTGCTGGTCTCGGTGCGCAACGCGATCGGGGGGACGGACCTCGGCCAACTGCGCGCGGCGGTGGAGCGGGAATTTCTGAATCTGAACGCGCAGGAGAAGAGCGTGCGTTCGGTCCTGGCGAAGCTGGAAAGCGGGTTCATTCGGCGCTTCGCGGCGTTCCGCCATGAATGAGGACGCGGGAAAGAAATCCGCGGCGGGCGGGACCGAATTCGGCCAGCGGGTGGGCGAGAAGGCGGCGCGCAAGCTCAGGGCGCAGCGTCACGTCACCCAGACCGTCTGGTCCGGCCTCGGCATGATGGGCCTGGTCGGCTGGTCGGTGGCGGTGCCCACGCTGCTCGGCGCGGCGCTCGGCGTCTGGCTGGACAAGCGCTATCCCGGGAGCCATTCCTGGGCGCTCATGCTGCTGGCCATCGGCTTGGGCCTGGGTTGCCTGAATGCGTGGCATTGGGTGGCCAAGGAAAACAGGGAAATAGGCGAGCAAGAGGAGAATCATCTTGAATGAAGCATTGAGCCTGGTGCCGGCGCTGGCCGCGGGCGTTTTGCTCGGAGGGATTTTTTTCGGCGGCCTCTGGTGGACGGTTGTCCGGGGCGTTTCGTCCAGGCACGCGGCGCTGTGGTTCATCGGCAGCATGCTGCTGCGGACGGGCGTGGTTCTGTCCGGGTTCTATCTTGTCGCGGCGGGCGACTGGAAGCGATTGCTGGCGAGCCTGCTCGGGTTCATCGTCGCGCGCCTCGCCGTGACGCGGCTCGTGCGGGCCATGCAACGGCCGCATCATGTGGCAGGGGAGGCCGGTCATGCACCTTAGCCCGGACGAGATCGTTTTCTGGCAACACGGATTTTTCAGGCTCAACGCCACGATCGCTTACACGTGGGGACTGATGGCCGCGTTGGCGCTCGCCTCGAAACTCGTCACGCGCAGGCTTTCCACGGGGCTGCAGCGTTCCCGCTGGCAGAATCTGCTGGAAATCATCGTCACCGCCCTCGATCGGCAGATCGCGGAGGTCGGCCTGCGGCCGACGGAGAAATATCTCGGCTTTCTCGGCACGCTG
>DASVPF010000347.1:0-6341 GCA_036382965.1 Thiobacillus sp. | reverse complement strand
CGCCGCCCTGGTCGAACAGGCGGCGGCCGCCGCCGAGAGCCTGCAGGACCAGGCCGGCAAGCTCATCGAAGCGGTGAGCGTGTTCAAGCTCGACGGCACCTACAGCCAGCGGGCAGTGTTGCCGGTGTTGAAGGATGTCGTCGCGGCGAAGCCGAAGCGGGCGAAAGCGGCGCTGGCCAGCCCGGCTGCGCGGCCGAAGAAGCTTGCAGCCGGCGGCAGCAACAACGACGAGTGGGAAGAGTTCTGAGCCGGGAAGTGTGGGCGCTGCGTGTTCAGGATTGCGGAATGCCAGCCGATACAACCCTTAACCATTTTGTATGTATCTTCTACAAGGAAATAGACAATGCGTACCAACTTGCCCGTCACCAACGTCGAATATGTCCTGAAGGACACCGAAACGGTGGTGTCGAAGACGGACCTGCACGGCAACATCACCTACGTCAACCAGGACTTCGTCAACATCAGCGGGTTCAGCGAAGAAGAGCTGATAGGCGCCCCGCAGAATATCGTGCGCCATCCCGACATGCCGGAGGAGGCATTCGAGGATTTCTGGCGCACCATCAAGAGCGGCAAGGCCTGGACCGGCCTGGTGAAGAACCGCACCAAGAACGGTGATCACTACTGGGTCGAGGCCAATGCCGCGCCCATCATCGAAAACCAGGAAATCGTCGGCTATACCTCGATCCGGACCAAACCCAGCCGGGAACGGCTGCAGGCGGCAGACAGTGCCTATCGCGCCATCAAGGCCGGCGACAGGACGCTCGAAATCCGTGAAGGCAATGCTGTCAGGCGTTCCGCATGGCAGCGTTTCAGCCTGCTGAAGTCGTATTCCCTGAAGGGAATGCTGGCGACGGCCTCCATATCGATGGTCTGCCTGTTTGCGGGGATGGGCATTCTAGCCTGGCTGGCAACCAGCGACGAAAATCAGTTGTTCACCGGCTGGTTGATGGCGATCGCCGCATTGGGCGTACCGCTGGCTGCGTTGTTTGCTGTGCTGTCCTACCGCAGTGTCGTCATTCCCTTGGAGAACGCCAGACACGACATCGATCTCATGAGCACGGGCGACCTGACCGGACGCATCATGTCCAGCGGCGCCGATGAACTGGTCAAGGTGCTGCAATCCCTGCGCGTGCTGCAGATCAATATCAAATTGCTGGTTGGCCAGATCAAGCAAAGCGCCGAGCTGGTGAACGCGGGGGCCAGCGAGATTGCCGCAGGCGACCTGTCCGGCCGCACCGAATCGCAGGCATCGAGCCTGGAAGAAACCGCCAGTTCGATGGAAGAACTGACCAGCACCGTCAAGCAGAATGCCGAGCATGCCCACCATGCCAGCAAGCTGGTGCTGTCGACCGCCGAGATTGCGGGCAACGGCGGCGAGGTGGTGGGAAAAGTGATCAACACCATGGGATCGATCAAGGAAAGCTCGAAGAAGATCACCGACATCATCGGCGTCATCGACGGCATCGCTTTCCAGACCAACATCCTCGCCTTGAACGCTGCGGTCGAAGCCGCGCGTGCCGGCGAGCAAGGCCGCGGCTTTGCCGTCGTCGCATCCGAAGTTCGCAACCTCGCCCAGCGCAGCGCGAGCGCCGCCAAGGAAATCAAGACCCTGATCAGCGATTCGGTGGAACAGGTCGAAGTGGGCAGAAAGCTGGTGGACGAAGCCGGCGAAGCGATGGACGACATCGTGACGTCGGTGCATCTGGTGGCCGACATCATCAGCGGCACCGCCGTCGCCAGCCAGGAGCAGAGCGCCGGCATCGAGCAGATCAACCAGGCGGTGGGGCAGATGGACGAAATCACCCCCCGTAACGCCTAGAAGCCCAGGCTGTCGAGCAGATCGTCGACCTGACCCTGGTCGACCACCACGTCGCTTCTGCTGGCGGGATTGATCTGCGGGCCGTTGAGCAGGCTGTTGCTGCCGGTGTCGCGCCGCACTTCGTTGGGCGAATAATCGATCAGCAACTGCACCAGTTGCTGCTCAAGAGATTGAGCCAGATCGGTCACCTTGCGGATGACCTGGCCGGTGAGGTCCTGGAAATCCTGCGCCATCATGATGTCCAGCAACTGTTGCTTGGTGGCGCTGGTGTCGCGGCGCATGTCGGCCAGGCATTGCATGGTCAGCGTGGCCATGTCGCGATAATGGGCTTCCGAGAAAGGCGCTTTCAGCGTCGTCTTCCAGCCGTTCAGGATTTCGTCGGCGCCGGCATCGATCCGCTCCTGTAGCGGAATGGCGTTGTCGGTGGCGTTCAGCACGCGCTGCGCGGCCTGTTCGGTCATCCGCGCCACATAGTTGAGACGTTCCCTGACATCGGGAATGTCCACCGTCGCTTTTTCCAGCACCTTGTCGAAACCGAGTTCGCGCAGGCTGTCGTGCAGGGTTCGGGTAATCTGGCCGACCCGCGCCAGCATCTCGTCCTGCTCGCAGCTCTCGACACTCGTGGGATGCGGCGCACCGGCGGCGAGCGCGGAACCGGCGAATGGCATATCCATGTCAGGCTCCCGCTTTTTCGAGTTTTTCGAATATCTTCGAGAGCTTCTCGTCGAGGGTGGCGGCGGTGAACGGCTTCACGACATAGCCGCTGGCGCCGGCCTGGGCCGCTGCAATGATGTTTTCCTTCTTGGCCTCGGCCGTCACCATCAGGACCGGCAGTTTGGACAGCGCCGCATCGGCACGGATGTTCTGCAGCATGGTCAGGCCGTCCATGTTGGGCATGTTCCAGTCGGACACGACGAAGTCGAAGTTGCCCGCCCGCAGCTTGGCCAGGCCGTCGGCGCCGTCCTCGGCTTCTTCGACGTTGGAATACCCCAGTTCCTTGAGCAGATTGCGCACGATGCGGCGCATCGTGGAAAAGTCGTCGACAACCAGGAATTTCGTGTTCGGATCGGCCATGCGGCACTCCATCAAGATACGTGTTTCGTTAAGAAAGTAATCGGCATCGCAACGTCAAACTTAAGCAGGAAGGCGGATCGGGAGAAGTCAAAACGGACGCTCAAACCCGCATCGCACGGTTGCCGTGTGCGGCGAAGAATTCCATCACGCGTCCAGGCAATTCGTGCAAGGGCGCCACGTCATGGGTGGCGCCGATGGCGATGGCTTCCTTGGGCATGCCGAACACCACGCACGACGCCTCGTCCTGCGCCAGGTTGTAGGCGCCGGCCTGTTTCATTTCCAGCATGCCGGCCGCGCCGTCGCGGCCCATGCCGGTGAGGATGACGCCGACCGCATTCTTGCCGGCATTGAGCGCGGCCGAATGGAACAGCACGTCGACCGAGGGACGATGCCGGTTCACCGGCGGACCCTGGTCGAGTTGGGTCATGTAGTTGGCGCCGCTGCGCACCAGCAGCAGATGGGAATGCCCCGGCGCGAGATAGGCGTGGCCCGGCAGCACCCGCTCCCCGCCTTCGGCTTCCTTGACCGAGATCTTGCACAGCTTGTCGAGCCGGTTGGCGAACGAGCGCGTGAATCCTTCCGGCATGTGCTGGGTGATCAGGATGCCCGGGCAGTCCGGCGGCAACTGCACCAGAAAATCCTTGATCGCCTCGGTGCCGCCGGTGGACGCGCCGATGATGATCAGCTTCTCGCTGCTGGTCAGCGGATTGCGCAGCGGGGCCAGCGTCCCGCCGGTTGCCTGCGTACCCGGCGCCGGCGTGCGGGACCTGATCTTTGCCCGCGATGCGATGCGGATTTTTTCTACGATCAGGTCGGTGTATTCGAGCAGGCCGCTCTGGATCGACAGCTTGGGTTTGGTCACGAAATCCACCGCGCCGAGTTCCAGCGCGCGCAGGGTGATTTCCGAACCGCGCTCGGTCAGCGACGACACCATGACCACCGGCATCGGACGCAGCCGCATCAACCGCTCCAGAAAGTCCAGGCCATCCATTTTCGGCATCTCCACGTCCAGCGTGAGAACGTCGGGATTGGTCTGCTTGATCAGGTCGCGCGCCACCAGCGGGTCGGGCGCAACGCCGACCACTTCCATGTCCGGCTGGCTGCCGATGATCTCCTTCATCACGCTGCGGATCAGCGCCGAATCGTCCACAATCAGAACCTTGATTTTCATCATCCTAGAAACCGTAGTTGGACGCATCCGATGACGTGTCTGGGCGTGTGATTGCCGCGAAGCGACGAGGCCGCAGACCGGGGTCTGCAACAAGGAGCGACAAAGGCAGGCGCGCGCCCGGGCGCGTCAGCGGATGCGTAGCGGTTTCACCCAACAGGTGAACCGGAACGAAGGCAGAAAAGTCAGTATTCATGCAATATTCCATGAAAGTGTGAGCGGTCAGCTGCGGTTTTTAGGATCATGTTTTCTGCCATTCAGAACAGCTCGACATCGCCGCTCACCTCGTTGGTCCTGAGCCGGCTTGCGTAATCCTGTTCGCGCTTCACCAGCGTGTAGTTGTTGAGTTGCTTGAGCTTCTTCACCAGAACCTTGCCCGTCTGCGGAAAGAAATACACCTTGCGCGGGTGCACGTCGTTGAGGTCTTCCGCCACGATCGGGATGTTCTCGGCGTGCAGGAAATCGCGCACGAAGCGGGCATTGCGTTCGCCCACATTCATGGCGGTGAATCCGCGCAGCACATTGCCGCCGCCGAACACCTTGGCCTCCAGGTTTTCGCGCCGCGCCCCCGCCTTGAGCATCTGGTTGATCAGCACTTCCATGGCGTAGGCGCCATAACGCATCGACGCCGACATCGGACTGCCGGCTTCGCCGCCGCCGTCCGGCAGCATGAAATGGTTCATGCCGCCGATTCCCGAAACCCGGTCGTGCAAGCAGGCCGCCACGCAGGAGCCCAGCACCGTGACGATGAGCATCGGCCTGCCGGTGAAGTAGTACTCGCCGGGCAGGATCTTGGCGGCTTCGCAATCGAACGTCCGGTCGTAATACAGGTTGGTCGCGAGCTGCTCCTCGATGGCGGGATTCACGATGCGTTCCTCATCCGTGCCCGCGTTCGTCGAGTTCGTACACCGTCTTGCCGCGCAACCTGAATGCATCGGACGCATACAGGAAGTTTTCCGAGTGCCCGGCGAACAACAGTCCCTGCGGCCTCATCAGCGGCACGAAGCGTGAAAGGATCTTGCTCTGCGTGGGCTTGTCGAAGTAGATCATCACGTTGCGGCAAAAGATCACGTCGAACGGTCCCTTGACCGGCCAGCTGTCCGCCAGCAGGTTGAGCGGCTTGAAGGTGATGAGCTGGCGCAGTTCGGGACGCACCCGCACCAGCCCGTCGCGCTCGCCCGTGCCGCGCTGGAAGAAGCGCTTGACGCGATCCGGCGCCATCTTGTCGATCCGCTCGATGGGGTACACCCCGCTGGCCGCCGTCTCCAGCACATGGGTATCGATGTCGGTGGCCACGATGCTGACCGGCGGCGTCAGCGTGCCGAACGCCTCGCACATCGTCATCGCGATCGAATAGGGTTCTTCTCCGGTCGAGCTGGCGGAACACCAGATCGACAGCGGCGCTTTCATGTGCCGCATGTGCTCGGCGAGGATCGGGAAATGATGCGCTTCGCGAAAGAACGCGGTCAGGTTGGTGGTCAGCGCGTTGGTGAACGCCTCCCACTCCTCGCCGTCGCGTCCGCTCTCCAGGGCGTCGAGATACTCCTCGAACGAATTCATGCCTTTTGCCCGCAGGCGGCGCGCCAGGCGGCTGTAGACCATTTCCTGCTTGCTGTCGCCCAGCGATATCCCGGCCTGCCGGTAAATCAGGGAACGCACGCGCGCGAAATCGCGCGGCGTGAATGCGAATATCTTGGCACTATCCGGTGGGCTTTTCAATACGGGCTTCATGTCGAAACTATCTGCTTACCCATTGTCGCGTTCGCAGGAAACGCGCGTTTTAAATCGAGCCCGGTATGACAGTACTGGATAACCCCAAATGATCAACGGGTATTCGGACCTTCCTCCTGCTATCACCTGGCAGCCAGCTGCTTCTGGCGCATGGCCTGGCCAGCTACCGATGCCCTCCTCCCGGCATCAGCCTGAAAAGACGCCGCTTTTTCCTGACCAGCCTGCCTGTGCCCTCGCTCTCCCCGCACCAGCGTGAAAGCACCCACTAGTTCCGTCAGCTTGGCCGCCTGATTTTGCAGGCTCTCGGCCGCAGCTGCGGCCTGTTCCACCAGCGCGGCGTTCTGCTGGGTGATTTCGTCCATCTGCCCCACCGCCTGGTTGATCTGCTCGATGCCGGCGCTCTGCTCCTGGCTGGCGACGGCGGTGCCGCTGATGATGTCGGTGACGCGTTTGACGGAGCTGACGATCTCGTCCATGGTCTTGCCGGCCTCATCGACCAGTTCGCTGCCGGCGTCGACTTTGTGGACGGAGTCTTCGATCAGGGTCTTG
>DASVPF010000346.1:0-4657 GCA_036382965.1 Thiobacillus sp. | reverse complement strand
ACTCGAACAGCGCGGCAACGGCCGCCGCATCCAGCACATACTCATGATTGCAGATATCGTCGTGCACACGGATTTGGCCCTGTTCGGCAAAAATGGCTTCGCATTCCGCCCGCCCCATGCCGCGCAGCATGGAATGAATCTTGGCCGGATCGTACGGGCAGTGATAGCTGACCGGACGCGGATCGTAGACGCGGACGTCCTCTTCCGGGAACAGGCGTTCGATCAGCTTGATCGAGCCGAGGCCAAGCAGCTCATCCGTCCGCACAGTATCGGCCAGCAGCTGCATCCGGTTCCAGCCATCGGCGTCGCGCGCAGCCGCATCCGGCAGCGCCTGCAGGAACAGGCCGGCGGCAGCCTCATGGTCGGCCGCCAGCCACAGGCGCGTGGGCAACTGTTCGGACTGCGCGAGGTAATGCTCGAATACGGCAGCCAGGGTCTCGCCATGCAGCGGCACATGGCTCTGGTAGGGCTGGCGCATGTCGGCGGTATCGAGCGTCAGGGTCAGCGCGCCCTCGCCCAGCAGAACCGGCAGGCTTCCTGCATGCAGGTCCGGCGTAGACCGCGCCATGCCGCGCAGACGCAATTGCTCGTCGCAGTCCATCACCAGCAGCGACACCGCCCCTGCGCCGCGCAGCTGAAAGGTCAGCCGTCCCGCCTGCTTGAGGTTGGCGGCGATCAACGTGGTCACGACCGCCAGTTGGCCCAGCAGTTCGGCAGCGGGGGCGGGATACGCGCGCCCCGCGGTCATCTCGCGCCAGGCGGAGCCAAGCTGCACCCAGGCGCCGCGGATATCGAGCTGCTCGAAGAGGAAACCGCGCACGCGGTTGGGCTGGATGTCGGCCGCGCTCAATTGAGCTGCACCCGCTCGCCCCAGGGCACCCCGCCCTTGCCCTTCACCAGCCAGATCACCGGGTAATTCGGCGGGGTCTTGGGAAAATCGCCTTCGGCGTCGGTGAAATACACCAGCATGTTGGGACTGCGGTTTTCGTGCTCGACCCAGTCGAACACCGGGCGGAAATCGGTGCCGCCGCCGCCCTCCAGATCCTTGGGAAGCTGCATGGTGTCCCACGGCTCGAATTCCCACGGCGCGTTGTCGGCCACGTGGTTGTCGCACGCCAGCAGCGTGACGCGTGCGCGCACCTGCCCCTTCAGCGCATCGAGTTCGCTGACGAATTCGCGCAGTTCGTCGTCGCTGATCGAACCGCTGGTGTCGATCGCCGCCACCACGTCGATGCCTTCGCTCGACAGCCGTGGCAGCAGCGCATCGCCTTCCCGTCTGGACGGCCGGCGCCACGAATAATCGTCGCGCTGGTTGACGGCGAAGAAGCGCGCCAGCAGCGCGCGCCACGGCAGGCTGGGCGCCAGCAGGCCGTCGACCCAGCGCATCATCGACTGCGACAGTTTGCCCGCCTCGCGCGCTGCCTGCGCGGCGGCGGCGAGGCGGTTCTTCCACTGTTCGGCGAGTTCCTCGCGCTCGGAAGGCGACAGCTCGTTCGGCTTCTGCGAGGCCTGGCTGCCGCTGCCCTGTTTTTCCTCGGCCTGGCTCTGGCCCTCCTTGCCCTGGCCGCCGGATTCCCCGGCGTCGGGATTGTCCTGCCGCTCGTTGTCGTCGGGGCTGGTACCGGAGTCGTTTTCGTTGTCGAACATATGCTGGTCGAAGGACTCTTCGGGCGTGTCCTCCGGGATCAGCGGGTAGATCTCCTCCGCCGACAGCGTCATGTAGTTCTGGTCGGCGAGGATGCCGTGCAGTGGCGGCTTCAGACCCTCCTCGATCAGGATCAGGTTGACCGCGTGGTCGCACGCCACGTCCCAGCGCCGCTTCACCCGATGATTGCGGCGCTGTGGGTGGCCCATCGCGCAGTGCATCGCTTCGTGCGCCAGCACGAACTGCGTCTGCGCCAGGGAGAGGTTCTCGACGAACTTGGGATTGAAATAGAACGCCTGCGCGTCGGTGCCGGTGGTGCTGCACCAGTCGCCGCCGACCTTCAGCGGCAGGTGCATCACCAGCGCGCCGAGAAACGGCCGCTCCATGATGAGGCGGGTGCGCGCGGCGGCCAGCTTGGTCAGGATCGGCTGGAGCGCGGCGTCGGGCTGCTCAGCCATGGATCAGCCCAAACCCCTCACCACAGAGGCGCAGAGACACGGAGAAGACCGAAGAAACAAAGCATTCATTCATCCGCCGTATGGATTTCAGCGCTGCAATTCATTGGTTTTCCTCTGTGTTCTCTGTGTCTCTGTGGTTCAACTTCGGTTTTCAATGCTCGTACAGAACGAGATCGGTGATGCTGTTGGCCCATTCGGCGAACGCCGGCACGGCGAACAGCGGACGGCCCACCGCGCGGTGCAGGTCGGACACCAGCATGACGCCCATTTCGCGCTGCGGAAAACGTTGCGCGTATTTGAGGATGTTGCCGTACACCGCCGAGGCGTTGCCGCTGTCGGCGGCCTGCAAGGCACGGCGCACCAGCGCGGCGGCGACGCCGTACTGCAGGTCGATGCCCTCGGGCACTTCGGCGGCCTCGCCGGCGATGATGGCGTCGAGATCGGGCATCTGCGCCATGTTGTCGACGAAGGTTTTCAGTTCCAGCCCGGCCGACTGGCCGACGCAGGCCTGCAGCGAATCGGCCAGCAGCTCGGTTCGGTCGAATTTCTGCAATGCACGGTGGGCATATTCCCACGAACGCGGGCTGGGGAAGGCGATCGGCGTGTGCGCCGCGTCGAAGCTGAACAACAGGTCGGGACGGAAGCGCAGGAAGGCGATGACGCGCGGGTCGATGTCCTCGCTGTGCGCCCAGTCGACCCAGTCGTCGAGATTCACCTCGACTTCGTAGTGGGTGAAGCGGTTGGCCAGCGGCGCCGGCATGGCGTAGGTCACGCCGCGGTCGCCCTGGCGGTTGCCGGCGGCAAAGATCACCCAGCCGTTGGGCACTTTGTACTCACCCAGACGGCGGTCGAGAATCAGCTGATAGGCTGCGGCCGATACGGTGGGCGGCGCCGAAGTGATTTCGTCGAGGAACAGGATGCCCGACGGGCCATGGCGCTCCGCATCCGGCAGCACCGAGGGGATCGACCATTCGACCAGTTGGCCGCTGCGGAACGGAATGCCGCGCAGGTCGGTCGGTTCCATCTGGCTCAAACGAATGTCGATCAGCGACACGCCGTGCTGCTGGGCAATCTTGGCGACGATCTGCGACTTGCCGACGCCCGGCGGCCCCCACAGCATCACCGGCGTGTGGTGGCCGTCGGCGGCGCTTTCGAATTCGCGGTTGAGGATGGTTTCGATGTGGGAGGGACGCATGGGACTGTGCAACGACGCTGGGTGAGCCCAAATGATAATCGCTCGCGCAGCCGGCTACCAGTTCTCCCTTGATCGACATGGGGGGATTTTGTTACCGTGCACACAGGATCGGAATGGGTGCAGCATGAATTTTTGCAGTGAATGTGGTGGGACCGTAGTGCTGCGCATACCCGACGGCGATCATCTGCCGCGTCACGTCTGCCCCGACTGCGGCACCATCCATTATCAGAACCCCAAGATCGTCGTCGGCTGCATCCCGGAATGGGAAGACAAGGTGCTGCTGTGCCGCCGCGCCATCGAACCCAAATACGGGCTGTGGACGCTGCCCGCCGGCTTCATGGAAAACGGCGAAACCACGCTCGAGGGCGCGGCGCGCGAAACCTGGGAAGAAGCCGGGGCACGCATCGAAATCGGGAGCCTGTACACCCTGTACAACCTGCCGCACATCAATCAGGTGTACTTCATGTTCCGCGCCCGCCTGCTCGATCTGGACTTTCAGCCCGGCATCGAATCGCTGGAAACCCGGCTGTTCACCGAAGCCGAGATCCCCTGGGACGAGATCGCGTTCCGCACCGTGCGCGCGACGCTGGAACAGTATTTCAGCGATCGCCGCGCAGGCTCATTCGACTTTCATTTCGGCGACATCCGCACCCGCTGACCTCTGCGATGGATCGCAGCCTCAGGCAGCGGCGGCGAACTGCTCCCGTCCGATCACGTCCATGCTCACGCGCAGCCAGCCTTCGTGGCTTTCCTGCACCTCGCCCAGCCGCAGGCGGTAGACCACCTCGCCGTCCTGCAGGATCAGCGGCGCACCCGGCCGATAATGCGTCTTTGGAAGCAACAGGTTGCTGACGCCCTGCTCGGTGTGGGTCATCGGCAGGAACACCGCCGAGGTCTTGTCCTGCGTGCCGCCCGATTCCTCTGCTTCAAAATAGATTTCCACCCGCTTGGGATGACGCGAGAGACGTTGCGTGCCGACCAGGTGCTGGCCGTCCTCCTCGCGATTCCAACGGATCGCCAGCAATTGCCAGACGCTTTCCGATGGATCCCAGCTCACCGCCACCAGGCGGCCATGCGGCAACGCGACGGTCTCGGACAAGGCGAAGCCCATGCCCTCCACGCTCTCGTCGCGCAGCATCCATGGTTCCAGGGCCGGGCGCCCCTTGGCGCTGTCGGGATGGGCCAGCGCGGCCAGAATCTTGTCCATGCCCGCCGCCACCCACACCCGGCCGAAACGGTGCGTGCGCTGACGGCCACGGCGGATGCCGCCGCGCTCGATCAGGCTCGCGACCTGGCGGGTGAGTCCATTGCCCGTCTCCGTCGAATCCCCGTCGAGCGCCTTCAGATAGTCGACCAGCG
>DASVPF010000345.1:0-4755 GCA_036382965.1 Thiobacillus sp. | reverse complement strand
GCAGGCACTGATCGAGGCGACGCTGATCGAGCTGGCCGACACGGAAAAATGCTCGCTCATCCTCACCACCGGTGGCACCGGGCCGGCGCCGCGCGACGTCACGCCGGAAGCCACGCTCGCCGTGGCGCACAAGGTGCTGCCCGGCTTCGGCGAGGCGATGCGCGCGGTGTCGCTGAAGTACGTGCCGACCGCCATCCTGTCGCGCCAGGTCGGGGTGACGCGCGGCGCCAGCCTGATCCTCAACCTGCCCGGCCAGCCCAAGGCGATCAAGGAAACGCTCGACGGCATCTTCGCCGCGGTGCCGTATTGCATCGACCTGATCGGCGGCCCCTATCTCGACACCCGGCCCGGCGCCATTGCGGTGTTCCGCCCCAAATCCGCGCAGCGGCCGCCGGCATGAACGCGATCCTCGATGCCATGGCGCGCGCTCTGCGCGACCTGTTCAGCCTGCAGGTGCTGTGGGTCGTGGTGTGGCCGATCCTGGTCGCGGGATTTCTGTGGCTGGCGCTGGGCGTGGCGTTCTGGAGCACCTTTGCCGGCTGGATTGCGCACGGCCTCGATGCCCTCGGCATCCAGGGCTGGTTGAACGGCATCGAGCCGTTGTGGATCGCTCACGGCATCCAACTGCTCGCGCAGCTGCTGCTGTTCGTACCGCTGGTGCTGCTGACCGCGCTCGTCATCACCGCGCTGTTCGCCATGCCCGCGCTGATCCGCGTGGTGGCCGAACGCGACTATCCCCAGCTCAATCGCGAAAACGGCGGCGGCGTCGCCGGCAGCCTGTGGAACGCGGCGGTCGCCCTCGTGCTGTTTGTTGCCTTGTGGGTCATCACGCTGCCGCTGTGGCTGATCGGCGCCGGCGTCATCGTGCCCTTCGTCGCCGCGGCCTACCTCAACCAGCGGCTGTTCCGCTACGACGCCATCGCCGAGCACGCCAGTGCCGACGAAATGGCGGCGCTGTTCCAGAACGCGCGCGGCGGCTGGTGGGGCCTGGGACTGCTGACCGGACTGGTGCAGTTTGTTCCCCTGCTGAACCTGCTGGGTCCGGTGCTTGCCGCCTTGGCGTTCATCCATTTCGGCCTGGCTCGCCTCAACGAGCAGCGGGCAAGGTCAGCGTGGTGAGGAGAAGCGTCGCGTGAATGCCTCATCGAGGTTGATTTCATGGGCCGTCAACGGGCCGATGAGGCAACGCCCCAGGCCGGGCGGCATCTCCGCCCGCCCGTTCGCCGCCAGCAAGCGCCCCGCCATGATCTCGGCATCGCGGCGCGGCACGGATTGCGGCAGTTCGGGCTCGGCATAGCCCTGCGGATAGCGCGGCAGTCCCTGCGCGTCGTATTTGTCGGTCGCCCCCAGCGTGTGCAGCAGTTCGTGGGCAACGACGATATTGTTCTGGCCCGCCTGCCCGGGATCGGCGAAGACGTGAACCACGCCGATCAGCCCTTCCTGCAACCCCAGCGAGTGATCCAGCGGCACTCCGTCCTGCGGCGCGTGATACAGCAAGAACAGTTTGATCTTGCCGAGTTGCGGCAGCAGCAGACCTGACTGCCGGTACACCCACCAGCGCAGCTTCAAGCTCCAGAGAACGGTGTTCAGCACGCTGCCGTCGTGCGGCGGCGCCGGCGGCCGTTCATGCAGTTCAGGCCGCAGGGTGACCTCGATCGCCGGCGACTGCCTGACGCCGTAGCGTGCAATCTCGCGTTCCAGGAAGGCATCGATGTCGGCAAAGTCAGTGCCCTTCAGCCCACGGATCGCTTCAGCCGCCTGCGCCGAGCCGTCGCCGTTGATCGGCGTCACCATCACGTCCAGCGGCACCCGCCAGTCGCGCGCCATGAACCGATCAAGCCAGGTGAGGCTCAGCGCCGCGGCCAGCATCCCCAGCAGAAGCAGAATCCGGATTCGGCGAAACGTCATGGCTGCGCGCATTGGACAGGCTCATCTTTGGCGGCGCCGCGGCTGCCGGCTTGCATCGGCATCAGGACGTCCCCGCCGCAGGCGCGACAGCAGGCACCGGCGCGGTCGCCGACTTTGTGCCCGCACCCAGACTCATCTTGCTGCCTATCAGTTTTTCCTTGGCAGCCTGTTGGGCGGGCGCCGCGATGCTGACCCGCGCGCTGTCGAGGCCCAGTTTGAGGAGGGCATCACGCATGGCCTGGCCGCGCTCCTGGCCGAGCTTGACGAGGGCTTCGTCGCCGATCTTCACCTGGCGGGTCAGCCGCTCCAGCAGCTCGGCGTGGAAGGCGGAGGCGGGGCCGGTGTCGCGTGTCTTGAAGTGGCGGCCGAGCCGCTCGACCAGTTCGCTCTCCATCACGCGCGCGGCGGCGCCCGCGTTCTTGTCCTGGAAGCTGGCGCGCAGTTTCTTGTAGTCCTCCTTGCCGGCGCTTTCGGCGTAGCGGTCTTCGAGCCAGGTCTGAATCATGTAATTGTTGACGTCCACCGGGCCAGGCGCTTCGCCGGGGGCAAGCTTGATGCCGGCGACCGCGACCGCTTCGCGGCGCATGGTCAGTTCCTGCAGGGCATGCCGGTCGGCCTTGGGATCGTAGCCGGGCTCCACGGTGAGGGTGAGGGCGGGACGCTTGGCCAGGGCCTCGACCAGTATCTTGAGTTTCTCCTGCTCGGGCGGCAACAGGGCGCTGCTGCCGGGATCGAAGTTGATGGCTTCGAGCTTTTCCGAGCTGATTCCCAGCAGCTTGCCGAGCGCACGGAAAGGTGCCGTGACGAGCTTGGTCAGCACATTGACGATGGCTTTCCAGATGATCTTGCCGTAGCTGAACTGCGGGTCGTCGAGGCTGCCCGACACCGGGAGATCGAGGTCGATGACGCCGTTGCTGTCCTCCAGCAGCGCGATGGCGAGGTCGAGCGGCAGATGCAGCGCGTCGGGGCTGTCGACGCGTTCGCCGAGCTTGAGCTTGTTGACGATGAACTTGTTCTGGCCGGCGAGCTGGCGCTGCTTGACCTTGTATTCGAGGTCGACCGAGAGCTTGCCGGAATCGATCTTGCGCCCGGCGAACTTGCCCGAATACGGCGTCAGGTTGGTCATTTCCAGGTTGCGGAAGGTCAGCTTGAGGTCGGTGAAATCGGTCGCGCGGAACGGCTGGATCGAGCCGCGTATGCGCGCCGAACCGAACTCGTCGACCTTGCCGTCGAGTTCGACCTGCGCCGTCGTCGCCGGATCGGTGGACAGTCCGGTGACCACGCCGCCGAGGTCATGCATGTGGGTGCCGAACTGCGGCGTCAGCGAAAGATCGGCGAATTCCGCGTTGGCGCCAACGATGCGCAGCCGATCAATGGAGAGCGGGAACGCGGCCGCTTGCGCGGGATGTTTCGGCCTGGCCGCTGCCGTGGTTTTTTGCGCCGTCTTCGCGGGCGCGGGGGTGCGCAGGATGCGCTGCAGATTGATCGACTTGTCCTCGAAAATGATGACCTTGCCGAAGGGGTTCAGCGCCGCCAGTTCGCCGATGTGCAGCCGATTGGGCGCAAGGCTGGCTCTAAGGCTATGGGTCGACAGCTTCTTCCAGCCGAGGAAGGCCTCCTCGGTTTCCTCTTCGGTGATCGCCAGGTCGTCCACCGCCAAGCCGCCGCCATAATCCAGCTTCATGCCCGACTTCGCCTGCGCGAACGTCAGCTTGCCGCGGGTCGACACCGCGCCAGAATTCAGGTTGAGGCGGGCGAACTGGTTGACATAGGGCGCGAAGGGCCGCAGCGACAGCCCCGTCAGCTTGACGTCGAGTTGGCCCGACGCCTGGCCCGGGACGAGCGTGCCGCTGGCATCGAGACGGCCGCCCTGCTTGAGCTCAAAACCCGCCTCCAGCGGAACCGCCTTGTTGAGGTCCAGACTGAGGTCTTTCAGGGTGACAAAGCCCTTCAGCACATCGAGCCTGACCGCCTTTGTAAACGACTGATCGACGACGTCAACTTCGAGGTCGTTGAGGCTGAGGCGCGCGAGTTGCACGTCCATGGGCGAAACTTTTGCAGTGTCTGTCTTGGCCGGGGCCGCGACAGGTGCGCCGGGCGATTTTTTAAGAATATCGGCCCAGTTGAGGTTTTTTTTCTTGTCCAGCGTGACGGTGGTTCTGGCGCCATTCAGTTCCAGCGCCTCGATATCGAGCCGGTTTTCCGCCAGCTTCATCCCCGCGTTGACCAGCGCCGCGTGCTGCAACTCCGCCACCTGCTGCGACCCCGACTGCACCCGGACCGGGCCCAGCGCGGCGTTCACCGGGCCGACGTCGATGGTGGTCCTGGCGCCCACTTCGCCCGTCAGCGCCGCGGTCAGGCCGAAGCCCTCGGCAGTCACGACCAGCGGCGTGGCAAAACCCTGATCGGTGAAACGCGACGCCCAGTCGGCCAGTTTGATTTCGCGCACGCCGATTTTCCAGGGCGCCATCGGTTCGGCTGCCCTGGGGGAGGCCTGCCGGGGCGCTGCCGCGCCGGCTTCTGCGGCAAACAGCGTTTGCCAGTCCAGTATCCCCTTGACGTCGCGCACCGCAGCCAGTTTGGCGCCGGTGAGGCTCACGCTCGCAACGTCGACCGCACGCGTGGCAAGATCGAAGTTCGCGTTGCCGACGCGCGCCTCGGCCAGTTCCAGCACCGGGGCGCCTCCGCCGCCAAGCTCCTCCTCGAGGCCGGGGTCGACTTCGCGATCCTCGGTCCGCGCGAGGCCTGCACCGGCGACCCGGCCCGGCGGATGGGCGACGAGTACACGTTCCAGGCCCTTGGCATCGGTGATCGGCGTGCCGTCGGCGAGGACGATCGGCTGGCGGC
>DASVPF010000344.1:0-1508 GCA_036382965.1 Thiobacillus sp. | reverse complement strand
AGCTCAGCCCGAACGGTGATTGAAGGCCTGTCACGATTTACGGAAAATCCCAATAGTCCCAGGGGTCGCCATGCTCGAATTCCAGTACCGCAAAACCGAATCGACGCGCCCGCGGATGCGCGATCGCGGCATTTACCTGCTGCCGAATCTCTTCACGACCGGCGCGCTGTTCGCTGGCTTCTATGCCGTGGTGCAGGGGATGAACGGACGCTTCGAGCATGCCGCGGTGGCCATCTTCATCGCCATGGTGCTCGACGGTATCGACGGCCGCGTCGCCCGCATGACGCACACGCAGAGCGCGTTCGGCGCCGAGTACGACAGCCTGTCCGACATGGTGTCGTTCGGCGTCGCCCCTGCACTGGTGATCTACGAATTCGCGCTGCAAGGCATGGGCAAGCTCGGCTGGATCGCAGCCTTCGTCTATTGCGCCGGTGCCGCGCTGCGCCTGGCGCGCTTCAATACCCAGCTCGACACCGTCACCGACAAACGCTTCTTCCAGGGCCTGCCCAGTCCGTCGGCGGCGGCGCTGGTCGCAGGCTTCGTCTGGGTGATGGTCGAATACGACGTGACGGGCCAGAGCGTGCGCTGGCTGGCCGCGGCGGTGGCGCTGTTTGGCGGGCTCACCATGGTCAGCAATTTGCGCTATTACAGCGGCAAGGAAATCAACCTCAGGAAAAGCGTGCCGTTCTTCGTCATCCTGCTGATCGTGCTGGCCTTCATCCTGGTGTCGACCAGCCCGCCCGAAGTGCTGTTCGGCGTGTTCGCGCTGTATGGCCTGTCGGGTTACGGCGATGCGCTGGTGCAGCGTCTGCGCCGCAACAAGCCGGCCGACGCCGCGGCCCCCTTGCAGGGCGACGGAAAATAGATAGAATCTGGACCATGTCCAATCAGTCGCATCCGTCCTATCTCCCCTGCCTGTCGAGCGTCCTGTTCGGCAGCCTGCTGCTGCGCGTCGCGCGCACATACTGAACCCCCCTCCCCGCAGTACCCCGCGCCGCCAGCCTCACGCGGCAACCCTATATAATGCGTCGGCCTGACGCCGACCCTCCATGGAGCCTGCCATGAACGACCGTTTGTTTATTTTCGACACCACCTTGCGCGACGGCGAGCAAAGCCCCGGCGCGTCGATGACCAAGGACGAGAAAGTCCGCATCGCGCGCCAGCTGGAAAAGCTCGGCGTCGACATCATCGAAGCCGGCTTTGCCGCCGCCAGTCCGGGCGACGCCGAGGCGATCCGCACCATCGCCGAAACGATCCAGAACTCGACCGTCTGCTCGCTGGCACGCGCCAACGAGCGCGACATCCACGCGGCCGGCGGCGCGATCAAGCCGTTCGACATGCAGCGCACCCCCGCATCCACACCTTTCTCGCGACGAGCGACATTCACTTGGAGTACAAGTTGAAAATGACGCGCGAACAGGTGGTCGCACGCGTGGGTGAAATGATCGCGTATGCGCATTCGTTATGTAATGATATTGAGTTTTCACCGGAGGATGCGGGTCGCTCCG
>DASVPF010000343.1:0-6147 GCA_036382965.1 Thiobacillus sp. | reverse complement strand
TCCTCTCCGCAAATGCGGCCGAAGGTGAGTGCGCCCGAGGGCTCGCCGTAGGGCGTGCGCGCCACCTGGCGATGGGTGATTTCCAGATTGGCCAGTTGGGTGAGGCCGGTGCCGCCGATGATGCCTAACATCTCATGTGTCCTTCAAAGCGTAAATGGCCGGCAGATTGCGCCACAGTCCGTACGCGTCCATGCCGCAGCCGAACACGTAGCGATTGGGCACGTCCAGCCCCACGAAATCGGCCCGGATCGGTTTATCCAGGCCGTTGTCCTTGTTGGTCAGCACCGCCGACCACACGTGCACCGCCCCCATGTGCAGCAGCTTGTCGCGCACCGCCGCCAGCGTTTCACCCTCGTCCAGGATGTCGTCCAGCACCAGCACGTTGCGGCCCGCCACGTTCTGCCCCGGCAGCACCCGCCATTCCACCGCGCCGCCCTGGGTATTGCCGCGATAGCGTGTCACATGCAGGTAATCGAACTCCAGCGGAAAACGCAGCCGCGGCAGCAGTTGCCCGGCGAACACCACCGCCCCGCCCATCACCGCCAGCACGAGCAGGAAATCTCCCGCCAGCGCCTGGGAAATTTCGCCCGCCAGCCGGTCGAGCACGGTCTGCACTTCATCGGCTGTCGCGATGCACTCGGCGTTGTCCAGTAAAGTTTGCGCTTGCAGCGGGGTCATCACGGCGGCGAATTCGGCAAAAGCCGGCAGTTTAGCAGGCTGGTGAGGAACTCTCCGGGAGCCGCGTTTGCCCGGGAAAGGCTTGGATGCAAGGCGAGGACCGAAGGTCGTAGTCGTTCTACGATGCCGAGGCCCGCAACGCTGCAGACGGGCTTTTCCCGGGCAAACCCGAAGGGACGGGGCTTTCCGGGCGGTCCGCTGCGTTGCGCCGCTCGCAAAGGAAACGACCCTTCGCTTCCCGCCGCGCCTTGCGCAGCGCCGGAGCGTCGCCCCTCGGCACGTGGGCAGCGCAGGCGAACAGGGCTCGCGCATACCTCAGCGGCGCTGCTACGGCTCGCTTCATTGCGCAGCTTCGCAGGCGCGACGTTGCGCGAGCCATCCCGGAAAGCCCGCGTCGCGGCCCCGTGGAGTTTCTCACCAGCCTGCTAAGCCCTCACCGCCGATGTTTTCCAGACGTGGCCGCGGTCGGGTAAGCTTGCGCCATGTCGCTTTCCGCCCCCGATGCCCTTGGCTGGCTGCCCGCTGCGCGCCGGCTGCCCTCGCCCAATTGCGACGCGCGTCCCCATGGCATGGCGATCGAACTCATCGTCATCCACAACATCTCGCTGCCGCCGGGCGTGTTCGACGGCGACGCGGTGATCGATCTCTTCACCAACCGGCTCGACTGGGACGCGCACCCGTATTACCAGGGCATCCGCGGACTCAAGGTATCGGCGCACTTCTTCATCCGCCGCGACGGCAGCCTGATCCAGTTCGTGCCGTGCAGCCTGCGTGCCTGGCATGCGGGGGCATCGAGCTGGGGCGAACGCGAACGCTGCAACGATTTTTCCATCGGCATCGAGCTTGAGGGTACGGACGATCTGCCGTTCACCGAGGCGCAATACGCCGCCCTGATCCCGCTGCTGCAAACGCTGAAACAGGCTTATCCGATAAAGGCGGTGGTGGGGCACAGCGAGATTGCGCCGGGGCGCAAGACTGATCCGGGGGTGTGTTTCGAGTGGGAGCGGGTGCGGGCGTTGGAGGGGTGAGACGTTCGGGTTGGGTATAGTTTTCGACACGCCAGAAAAACACAGGGGGCTTGTGCCCCCTTGAACCCGCCGGATCGAATCACCCACGCCGCCGCGCGCGCCACCCGATCAGCCCCAACCCGGTCAGCATCAGCGCATAGGTCTCTGCCTCCGGGACGGCGGCGACATCGCCGGGGCTCACAGCTAACGCGTACATAGCACTGGTCTTGGTGGCCGCATCCTGGTAGCCGACGTTGAAGAGGAAGAACCACGCGGACTCAGGGCTGGGCGCGAACTCCGTAGTGAACCAGTAGTAGTCGGCCTGCAGATTGGTGAAGGAACCGGTGTTGGTTAACCCCCAACCGGCCTGAGGAACGCCTGCGGTGTCGAGGTAGGCTTTGTTGCCCAGTTCGGCGTAGAACAGGTGGGACATCTCGCTAGTGACGGTGTTGACGTTGTGGCCTACATCGGTACTGCCGTTGTAGCTGCCGTTGGTGTTGAAGATGGTGCCATTGACGGGGCTAACGGTTGGCAGACGCCAATTGTCGTAAGTATGGACACCATCGGTAAAACTGAGGTTCGCTGCCCAAGTGGTGGCATCAGCCCAGGTCATGGGGCCATTCATGTTGGCGTTGGCAAGCCAGGTGATATTCAGGTCGGTGTCGTAATAGGCTTCGACGGTGGCAGCGTTGCCGTCGAGGTCGCGGCCCTGCAGGGCGGCGTGGGCGGTACCGTCAGTCCTGCGGCCAGGACGAGCACGGTCGTGAGCGTGTTGCGTGTATTCATGTTTCTCCCCCTAATCTTGATGCGCGAAATTGTGATTGTGAAATGACTGCGCGCTGCCGAGAGGCGCGTCTTGTTCCGCCGCAGTATGGCAGCAAGAGCCATGCCATTGGGAGGGCGGTCGACGCAAGTTGCTGTTTGCGAAACGGGTTCAAAAGGAGAGAAACGACAAGTGTAAAGTTTTTCGACAGACTTCCACTCTGTGCGCGGCTCGTGCAGGCCACAAGCACTGGATGCCGTCTCTCGACACAAGTACACAAGCCGTTCAGTCATCCTCGGCCTGGTTTGACTTTCCTTCCCTTACAGGACCCGCCGGAAATTGAGTCTGTCGGGCGGATCAGCGGCGAAGGTGTTTGAGCACCGCCCACAAAAAACCAAATTAAGAACAGCAAGGCGGGGCGAGTTCTTCGCCGCCCGTCCGGCGGGCTCGATTTCCGGGAATTCGGGGATGTCGGGGTCGCCTTCTTTTGGTTACTTTTCTTGGCGAGACAAGAAAAGTGACTTGCCGCCGGGCAACACCCGGCAATCGGTCAGTAGTCCTGCGAAATTCTTCACTACTGTTGACAGCGCTTCGACAGGCTCAGCGCGAATGGTAGTAAGGATACGTACTTCGATACCTAACTGCTGTGTTTGCGACAAACAGACAGACTGAGAACTCTCCCACCCACGGTAAAATCGCCGTTTTCGATCCAGGATTCCGGCCATGCGCCTCGGCACCCCGCTCTCTCCGTCCGCCACCCGCGTCATGCTCTTGGGCGCGGGCGAACTCGGCAAGGAGGTCATCATCGCGCTGCAGCGACTTGGGGTCGAAGTCGTCGCGGTCGACCGCTATGAGAACGCTCCCGGCCATCAGGTGGCGCACCGCGCCCACGTCATCGACATGAGCGACGGTGCGGCCCTGCGCACGCTGATCGAGAGGGAAAAACCCCAGCTGGTGGTGCCGGAGATCGAGGCCATCGCCACCGAAGCCCTGCTGGAAATCGAGGCCGCCGGCTTGGCCGAGGTCATCCCCACCGCACGCGCCGCCAACCTCACCATGAACCGCGAGGGCATCCGCCGGCTCGCTGCCGAAACGCTGAATCTCCCGACCTCGCCCTACGTGTTCGCCGACAGCCTCGCCGAGATGACGGCCGCTGCGGAAAAACTGGGCTATCCGGTGATCGTCAAGCCGGTGATGTCGTCGTCCGGCAAGGGCCAATCGCGGGTCGACGATGCCAGCCAGTTGCCGGCGGCGTGGGACTATGCCGCCAGCGGCGGACGGGTCGACAAGGGACGCGTCATCGTCGAGGGGGTGATCGACTTCGACTACGAGATCACGCTGCTGACCGTGCTCGCGCTCGGAGCCTCGGGCGCGGTCGAGACGCACTTCTGCGAGCCCATCGGCCATGTGCAGGTGAAGGGCGATTACGTCGAATCGTGGCAGCCGCAGCCGATGTCCGCCGCTGCGCTCAAACGTGCTCAGGACATTGCCGCCGCCGTCACCGGCAATCTCGGTGGGCGCGGCATCTTCGGCGTGGAGTTGTTCGTCAAGGGCGACACCGTGTGGTTCTCCGAAGTCAGCCCGCGCCCGCACGACACCGGCATGGTCACCATGGCGACGCAGCGGCAGAACGAATTCGAATTGCACGCACGCGCCATCCTCGGCCTGCCGGTCGACGTGAGCCTGCGCGACCCCGGCGCGTCGGCGGTGATTTACGGTGGCATGGATGCAGCCGGTATCGCTTTCGACGGCGTCGCCGACGCCTTGCGCACCCCCGGTGTCGATATCCGGTTGTTCGGCAAACCCGAGGCCTTCGTCCGCCGCCGCATGGGGGTGGCGCTTGCCGTCGCCGATACGACCGATGCCGCGCGTCACCGCGCCAAGCGTGCTGCGGCAACCGTCCAGCCTGTGAAAGTCGTCTGACATGCAAACCCATTACGAACGCCTCGGCGGCGGCGACGCGATCCGCAAGCTGGTCGACCGCTTTTACGACCTGATGGACGAAGACCCGGATTACTACGGCATCCGCAAGCTGCATCCGGCCGACCTCAGCGAATCGCGCAACAAGCTCGCCTGGTTCTTGAATGGATGGACTGGCGGACCGCCAGACTATATCGATCGCTTCGGCCATCCTTTCCTGCGCCGCCGCCATCTGCCGTTTGCGGTCGGGGTGGCAGAGCGCGACCAGTGGATGGGCTGCATGATGCGCGCGATGCAGGACGTGGGCGTGGATGCCGCGATGCAGCAGGAACTGACCGCGGCGTTCTTCAAGACTGCCGATTTCATGCGCAACCAGCCGCAATGACATGAAGCGTCTGATCGGCTGGAGTGCACTGTTCGCCGTGCTGGCTGCACTCACCGTGCTGCCCTGGCTGATGCTGGACGACGCGCCGGCGATCGAGCCGCCCGCCGCGTTCCGGCGCACCGATCTCGCCTGGATCAAGTCCCTGTTCGAGAAACACGACCCGCGCGGGCAGACGCCCGACGTGGTGCAGAGCATCCAGCTCGACGAGGCTGAACTCGACCGCCTGCTCAATTACGCCGTCGAGTCGCGCCGCATCAGCGGCATTGCCGCCGACCTCACGCCCGGCATGGCCACCCTCACCGCCACGCTGACCGTGCCGCCCAACCCGTTTGGCCGCTACCTCAACATCACCGCCGACGTGACGGAAATGCCCGGCGGCATACAGATTCAAAGCCTGCAACTGGGCAGCCTGCCGCTGCCCGGCGCACTCGCCGACTGGACGGCGCGTCTGGCGCATCGCTGGCTGCGTCGCGACAAGACCTACGCCACGCTGGCCGATGCGTTCACTCAGGTGACCTTCGACGAGAACCAGGCCACCCTGGATTACCGCTGGCATCCCGAACTGCTGACCCAGATCGAACGCAAGAGCGCAGAACTGCTGATCGCGCCGGAGGACCAGGCCCTGATGCTGGCGTATGCCGAGCAGCTGAATGCGCTCATGAAGCACTACCCACACGGCAGTACCGTGCCGCTGGCGAGCGTCGTCCCCACTCTGTTTGCGCATGCGCCGTCAGCCGGAGGCGACGCGCGCGAGGAGAACCGCGCCGCGCTCACGGCCCTGGCGGCCTATGTGGGCGGAATCAGTCTGCCCAGGCTGCTGGAAGGCGACAGCCGGTCGATCCGCCGCGCGCCGCGCGTGCTGCTGTCGCTGCATGGCCGGCGCGATTTTGCCGAGCATTTCCTGATTTCGGCCGCGCTGTCGGTCAATGGCGGCAGCCGCCTGGCCAATGCCATCGGCCTGATCAAGGAAGAAGAGGACGCAGGCAAGGGCTCCGGGTTCAGTTTCACCGACCTGGCCGTCGACCGCGCCGGGGTCAAGCTGGGCGAACGCGCCACCGGCGACGCAGCAGCATGGGTACAACAGCGGCTGGCCGCAGTACGGAGCGATGCCGACCTGCTACCGGATTTCCGCGACCTGCCGGAATTCATGCCGCAGACCGAATTCGACCGCCGCTTCGGGCCGATCGGCAGCGCGCGTTACCAGAAGGTCATCGACCGCATCGACGCCCGGCTGGCGGCGCACCCGCTTGCCCGCGCATTGCCTCAAGATAAAAGCTTACCGAAGGTCTGATACGTTGCCTCAAGTTTGGTGGTTACCGAAGCAGTTTGAAGATGGCTTTCAGTTTACGTTGAATTTCCTTCTGTAGCAGGAAGGGATTGAGCGTTCTCATGCG
>DASVPF010000342.1:0-3673 GCA_036382965.1 Thiobacillus sp. | reverse complement strand
GCGGCGGCTCACCATCTTCAGCAGGCCACGACGCGAGTGGTGATCCTTCATGTTGGCCTTGAAGTGGCCGGTCAGGTCGTTGATGCGGGCCGTCAGCAGGGCAACCTGCACTTCGGGCGAGCCGGTGTCGGCGGCGACGCGTTGATAATCCTGGACGATTTGCGCTTTCTGCGCGGTGCTCACAGCCATGGTGTACTCCTTCTGAATCGCGTGGCCTGCGGCTGAGCGGGACACGTTCGGGGAAAAGGCGAATTTTACGTCGAATAGGGGGTGTAACTCAAGCCTGTTGTGTGGCCATCAGGCGGCGCGGCACCAGCTGGCCGGCATCCGCGTCAACCAGACCGATGAAGGCGTGGGGCGCCGTATACACGCGTATAAGCCCTGCCGGGGCAGCCGGATGCGCCACGCTGCGGCCCCGGCATAGCGCTTCGGCAGCGGCCGCATCGAGTTGCACGGCGGGCAGGTGTGCCACCAGGCAGTCTGCGGGCTGCAGCAGGGCGGCGCGCTGGCTGGCGTCGAGTGTTTCCAGATCGGCCAGTGTGTGTGCCTGTTCCAGCCTGAATCCGCCCGCGGCGGTACGCGTCAGTGCGGTGAGGTGGGCGCCGCAGCCGAGCGCGGCGCCGATGTCTTGCGCCAGGGTGCGGATATAGGTGCCGGCGCTGCATTGCACGTCGAGCACCACGCGCGGCGGCGCGCATTCGACCAGCTGGAGGGCGCGAATCTGCACCCGTCGGGGCGGACGCTCGATTTCGATGCCGGCGCGCGCATATTCGTAGAGCGGGCGTCCCCGATGTTTGAGCGCCGAGTGCATGGGCGGGATCTGCTCGATTTCGCCCATGAAGCGTGGCAGCACGGCGTCAACGTCGGCGCAACTGGCCGTCACCTCGCGGGTATCGAGGACTTCGCCTTCGGGGTCGCCGGTCGTGGTGGTGACGCCGAGATGCAGCACGGCGCGATAGTGCTTGTCTGCATCCAGCAGATAAGCCGAAAACTTGGTCGCTTCGCCGAAACACAGCGGCAACAGACCATCGGCGAAGGGGTCAAGCGTGCCGGTGTGACCGGCCTTTTTGGCGTTGAGCAGCCACTTGGCTTTTTGCAGCGCGGCGTTGGAGGTGATGCCGACCGGCTTGTTCAGCAGCAGCACGCCGTCGATCACTTGGCGGGCGGGCTTCAACCTAGAAACCGCAGTGGGACGCACCTGATGGTGCGTCTGGGCGGGTGGCCGCCGCGAAGCGAGGAGGCGGCAGGCCCGTGCCTGCAACGACGAGCGACAAAGGCGGGCGCATGACCAGACGTGTCAGCGGGTGCGTAGCGGGCCCGCGCTGGTGATGAATGCGATCAAAGGAGTAAGTGGCAATACCCATGCGGAATACCATACGTTGACAAGCGGTCAACTGTGGTTTCTAGGTTGGTTCGTCTTTCGGATGTTTGGCGTCTTCGGCGACGGCGGTTTCGATCAGATGGGTCAACGCGATGCCGTGCTCGACCGAACGGTCGTACACGAAGGTCAGCTTGGGCACGACGCGCAGCTGCATGCGGTGCGACAGCTGCGAACGCAGAAAGCCGCTGGCCCGCTGCAGGCCCTGCAGGCAGGCGGCGTGTTCGGCCTCGCCGCCCAGCGTGGTGAAGTAAACCTTGGCGAACTCCATGTCGCGGTTCACGTCCACTTCGGTGATGGTCAGCATGCCGACGCGCGGGTCCTTCACTTCCTGCCGGATCAGTTCCGGCAGTTCGCGCTGAATCTGGTCGGCGACGCGGCGCGCGCGCGGGAAATCCTTTGGCATTACAGCGAGCGCGCCACTTCCACGACTTCGAACACTTCCAGCAGATCGCCTTCCTGGATGTCGTTGAAGTTCTTCAGCGACAGGCCGCACTCGAAGTTGGCTTTGACCTCCTTGACATCGTCCTTGAAGCGCTTGAGCGAATCGAGCTCGCCCTGGTGAATCACCACGTTGTTGCGCAGCACACGCACGCCGGCGTTGCGCTTGATCACGCCATCCTGCACATAGCAGCCGGCGATGGTGCCGACTTTGGAAATGACAAACACCTGGCGCACTTCCACGGTGCCGATGACCGTTTCCTTCTTCTCCGGCGACAGCATGCCCGACAGCGCGGATTTCACTTCATCCACGGCTTCGTAAATGATGTTGTAGTAGCGCAGGTCGACGCCGCTGGACTCGGCCAGTTTGCGGGCGGAGGCATCGGCGCGTACGTTGAAGCCGATCAGCACCGCCTTGGACGCGAGCGCCAGGTTGACGTCGGATTCGGTGATCGCGCCCACCGCGCTGTGGATGATGTTGACCTTGACTTCCTCGGTGGACAGCTTGCCCAGCGCATGCGCCAGACCTTCGTAGGAGCCCTGCGTGTCGGCCTTGAGGATGATGGGGAGATGCTGGACTTCGCCCTGACCCATCTGATCGAACATCGATTCCAGTTTGGCCGCCTGTTTCCTCGCCAGCTGCACGTCGCGGAATTTGCCCTGACGGAACAGCGCGATTTCACGCGCCTTGCGTTCGTCCGGCAGCACCATCATGTCCTCGCCGGCTTGCGGCACGTCGGACAGACCCTGGATTTCGACCGGAATCGACGGCCCCGCTTCGTTCACGATCTTGCCCGCTTCGTCGAGCATGGCGCGCACGCGGCCGAAGACCTGGCCGGCCAGCACCATGTCGCCGCGGCGCAGGGTGCCGGATTGCACCAGCAGCGTGGCGACCGGGCCCTTGCCCTTGTCCAGCCGCGCTTCGATGACGATGCCCTTGGCCGGGCCGTCGGCCGCCGCCTGCAGTTCCAGTACTTCCGCCTGCAACAGGATGGCGTCGAGTAGGCCGTTGATATTGGTATTGGCCTTGGCCGACACTTCGACGAACTGGGTGTCGCCGCCCCATTCTTCGGGGGTGACGCCCTGTGCGACGAGTTCCTGGCGGATGCGCTCGGGGTTGGCGTCGGGCTTGTCGATCTTGTTCACCGCCACCACCAGCGGCACGTTGGCCGCCTTGGCGTGGTGGATGGCTTCGATGGTCTGCGGCATCACGCCGTCGTCCGCCGCCACCACCAGCACCACGATGTCGGTCGCTTTCGCGCCGCGCGCGCGCATCGCGGTAAACGCTTCGTGACCCGGGGTGTCGAGGAAGGTGATGACGCCTCTTTCGGTTTCGACGTGATACGCGCCGATGTGCTGAGTGATGCCGCCGGCTTCGCCGCTGGCCACGCGGGTGCGCCGGATGGTGTCGAGCAGCGAGGTCTTGCCGTGGTCGACGTGGCCCATCACGGTGACGACCGGCGGGCGGGCGAGCATTTCCACTTCGCCGATCTCGCCGGTATCGATGAGGAAGGCTTCCGGCGTATCGAGCGCGGCTGGCTTGCCGATGTGGCCCATTTCCTCCACCACGATGATCGCCGTTTCCTGGTCGAGCACCTGGTTGATGGTCACCATGCTGCCGAGTTTCATCAGTGCCTTGATGACTTCGGCCGCCTTCACCGACATCTTGTGGGCGAGTTCGGCCACGGTGATGGTTTCGGGGACGAGCACCTCGCGCACGATCGGCTCGGTCGGTGCAACGAAACTGGTCTCTTCCTGGCCGCCTTTGGATTTGCCCTTGCGGCCACGCCAGCCGGCTTCAGGCGCCGCGCCTCCACGGGTCTTGAGCCCGCCCTTGCGGCGTGCGGCATCGTC
>DASVPF010000341.1:0-4464 GCA_036382965.1 Thiobacillus sp. | reverse complement strand
AGCGTAGACGGCTACCAACTGGGCAATGCCGGGCCATGTCCGCCTCAGACTTCGTATGAACGCATCTTGGCGCGGCCAGTTGAAGTAATTCTTGCCGTCATACGTAAGACAACAAGATGCGTAGTTTAGCGTCGTTCGAAGGTTGACGCCGCCAACGTGGGATTTCATCCAGTCGTACAGCCCCAATTGGGTCCAGGGCAGTCTCCCCTCCGTCCCCTTGCTCATGTAATAGGCAATGCGCAGTACCTGCATCACGATCAGCTCGTCCGTGAGGTGATCGACCGGCCGCGTGCGAGGCGCAGGCCGACCTGGCGGTTGCGCGAGAGGTCGCCGGTGGTGGTGAGGATGAGGTCGCCGAGTCCGGACAGGCCCATGAAGGTTTCGACGTGGCCGCCGAGCCGGACGCCGAGGCGGGTCATTTCGGCCAGCCCGCGGGTGATGAGCGCGGCGCGGGCGTTGTGGCCGAACTGCAGGCCGTCGCAGATGCCGGCGGCGATCGCCATGACGTTTTTCAGCGCGCCGCCGACCTCGACGCCGACGACGTCGTCGTGGGCATAGAGGCGCAGGCGCTGGCCGGACAGGGCTGCGGCCAGGCGTTGCGCCAGCGCACTGTCGTGCGAGGCGAGGGTGAGCGCGGTGGGGTAGCCATGCGCGACTTCCTGGGCAAAGCTGGGGCCGGACAGCACGCCGGTTTGCGCGTGTGCGGGCAGCAGTTCGGCGACGAGCTGATGCGGCAGTTTGCGGCTGCCAGGCTCGAAGCCCTTGCACACCCAGAGCAGCGGCGGCAGGGCCGGGCGCTGCGCCAGCGCGGCCAGGGTGGGGCGCAGGCCGCTGCTGGGGACGGCGGCGACGATGAGGTCGGCCTCCGCCAGCGCGGCGTCAAAATCCGCGCTGAACGCGAGTGCGGCGGGCAGCGGGCAGCCGGGCAGATAGCGCGCATTGACGCGGCTCGCGCGCATGGCGTCGAGCTCGGCCGCGTTGCGTCCCCACAGGGTGACGTCGTGATGGGGCGCCCAGCTCGCCGCCAGCGCCGTGCCCCAGGCGCCCGCGCCGAGTACCGCGAGCTTCATCCTCACCACCACCGGCGACCTCTCGCGCAACCGCCAGGTCGGCCTGCGCCTCGCGCGCGGCCAGCATCTCGACGCCATCCTCGCCGAGCTTGGCCACGTCGCCGAGGGTGTCACCACCGCGCGCGAAGTCGCCGCGCTGGCCGGCGAACTCGGCGTCGACATGCCGATCACCCGCGCCGTCTGCCAGATCCTGTTCGAAGACCTGCCCGCCGCGCACGCGGTCGATGCGCTGCTGAACCGGGAAATCAAGGCAGAGTTCTGAAGTCAGATCGGGCGGCAAGCGGAAGCTGCCTGAATCCGTGATGCAACGCGCCTGCACCAATCCGGTTTCCACTCCATAGAAAAGCACACGCAGAATGCACAGCGAAGTCAAAGAAAAACCCCAGTACGCCGTCGTGGCGGCGGTGCAGCTGCCGGGCGTGAGCGACGTTGAGTTCGAGGCGTCGCTGACCGAGCTGCGCGAGCTCGCCAAGACACTGGGGTTCACGGTCACCCGCACGTTCACGCAAAAACGCTCCGGCTTCGACGCGACGGCGTATCTGGGCGTGGGCAAGCGGCAGGAGATTCGCCGCTTTGTCAAGGGCGAGTCGGGCAACGAAACCGAGTCCGACCACGCGCCGATGAACCCTTTGTATCGCCTCTCCACGGTCGTCGAGGGGATGGACGACGATGTCTCGCCCGATCCGATCGACGTCATCTTCGTCGACCACGAGATCTCGCCGTCGCAGGCGCGCAACCTCGAAAACGAGGTCGGCTGCCAGGTGATGGACCGCACCATGGTCATCCTCGAGATATTCCACCGCAACGCGCGCTCGCCCGCCGCACGCGCGCAGGTGGAGATCGCGCGCCTGGGCTACCTGGCGCCGCGTCTGCGCGAGGCGGCGAAGCTCGCGGGGCCGCAAGGGCGGCAGCGCAGCGGCGTCGGCGGACGCGGCGCCGGCGAGTCGCACACCGAACTGGACAAGCGCAAGATCCGCGACCGCATCGCTGAACTGCAAAGGGAGATCGCCGCGATGGAGGTCGAGCGCAAGACGCAGCGCGCCCGGCGGCAGGCGCATCAGGGACTCGCCAGCGTGGCGCTGGTCGGCTACACCAACGCCGGCAAGTCCACCCTGATGCGCGCACTGACGGGAAGCGAGGTGCTGGTCGCCAACAAACTTTTCGCGACGCTCGACACCACCGTGCGCACCCTGCACCCCGAGAGCATCCCGCGCGTGCTGGTCAGCGACACGGTGGGTTTCATCAAGAATTTGCCGCACGGTCTGGTCGCGTCGTTCAAGTCCACGCTCGAAGAGGCACTGGATGCGTCGCTGCTGCTCCACGTCATCGACGCCAGCGATCCCGGCTTTGAACGGCAGATCGCAACCACCGATGACGTCCTGAAGGAGATCGATGCGCAGGACGTGCCGCGCCTGCGCATCTTCAACAAGATCGACCACGTCGGCGACGCAGCGTCGCAGGCCCAACGCGAGGCCGCACTACGCGCCACCTACCCCGATTGCATCGTGATGAGCGCACGCCGCCCCGACGATGTCGCGAAACTGCACCAGGCGATCATGGCGTTTTTCCAGCGGGATCTGGTCGAGGCCGAGCTGTTTCTTCCCTGGTCGGCCCAGCAACTGCGCGGGGAAATCTTCGCGCGCTGCGAAGTGCTGGCGGAGCACGCCGACGGTGAGGGTGCGTTCTTCCATGTCCGTGGCGAGCAGGAGGCCCTGGACAGCCTGCGTGAGCAATTTGGTCAGGCGCGATGAGGTCAGTGGTACTTCGAGCGGATATCCTTCCCGACCGAGTCGGCTCCCCTAAATATGTTGGCTTACGGGAACACCTCAGTCTGTTGATTACTTGTGCTCATTCGCCTCGTCCTTGATTGCGCCGCCCGCCTGCTGAATATCCTTACCCGCGCCTTCAACCGTGTTACAGCCCGCAAGTATCGCCGTAGCGCCGGCAATGGATAGCATCGTAAGCAAGGTCGCAAGAACTCGTGTAAACATGATGAATCCTCCACTAAGAAGGTTGGGGGGAAATGCCGTCTTAAGGAACCAATATAGACCATGCATTAATGAATGATTCTCGTCGTTCCGGTCGCGGCGGCGCGCCATGGGCATAGGCGCGAACGGTGGACGGGTTTATGCCCCGCCGGCAAAACCATTCTGCCGCCAGGCTTCGAACACGACCACGCTGACCGCATTCGACAGGTTCATGCTACGCGAACCGGGCAGCATCGGCAGGCGCAGGCGATGCGCGGCGTCGAACGTCGCCAGGATGTCGGGCGGCAGGCCGCGCGATTCGGGGCCGAACAGCAGCACGTCGCCGGCCTGGAACGCGATGTCGGCATAGCGCGCGCTGCCCTTGGTCGTGAGCGCGAACCAGCGCCGGTCGGGCAGCGCCGCCTGCACCGCCTCCCAGTCGGCATGCACCCGCACGCAGGCCATGTCGTGATAGTCCAGCCCGGCGCGCGCCACCTGTTTGTCACTGAGGTCGAAGCCCAGCGGTTCGACGAGGTGCAGGCGGCAGCCGGTGTTGGCCGCGAGGCGGATGAGGTTGCCGGTGTTGGGCGGGATTTCGGGCTGAAACAAAACGATGTCAAACATCCGGCATGACCTAAAATAGAGCCTTCTTCGAAGCCGCCTATTGTATGGTCCCCTACCTCACCACTGCGCTCACCGGCCCGCTGCTGGAACTGGAAAAACGCCTGCTTGACGCCCAGCCGACGATCGAGCACTGGTTTCGCCAGCAATGGAAGGAACAGGCGGCGCCGTTCTACACCTCGGTCGACATCCGCAACGCGGGCTTCAAGCTGGCGCCGGTCGACACCAATCTGTTCCCCGGCGGCTTCAATAACCTCAACCCGTCGTTCATGTCGCTGTCGATCCACGCGGCGATGGGCGCGGTGGAAAAAATCTGCCCCGACGCGCAGCGCCTGCTGCTGATCCCCGAGAATCACACGCGCAACACCTTCTATCTGCAGAACGTCGCGGTGCTCGCGCACATCCTGCGCCAGACCGGCCTGATCGTGCGCATCGGCACGCTGATACCCGAGATCACCCAGCCGACCACGCTGGAACTGCCTGCCGGCGGGCGTCTCACGCTGGAGCCGCTCATCCGCAAGGGCGACCGCGTGGGGCTGGAGGGCTTCGATCCCTGCGCGGTGCTGCTCAACAACGACCTCTCGGCCGGCGTGCCGGACATCCTCAAGAACATCGAGCAGACCATCATGCCGCCGCTGCATGCCGGCTGGGCGACGCGCCGCAAGTCGCGCCACTTCAAGGCCTACGAAAACGTCGCCGTCGAATTCGCGGAGCAGATCGACACCGATCCCTGGCTGATCGATCCGCTGTTCCGCAACTGCGGCGAGATCGACTTCATGAAACGCGAGGGCGAGGATTGCCTGGCC
>DASVPF010000340.1:0-3013 GCA_036382965.1 Thiobacillus sp. | reverse complement strand
CAGCAGCTTCTGCGCCAGCGGGTTGACCAGGAAAAAACCGAAGATGAGATAGAGACCGAATAGCCCGGCGACGATCAGGAACGGCAGGCTCAATGCGATTTTGACGATGCGTCCCCACATGCTGCCTCTCCCTTTTTTATTTTGCTTGCATGGCCTCGCGGATCACTCGGAAAATTTCACGGAAGGCTTTCGGCGGCTTGCTGCGCGCCGCCTCGTCGCGCGCGTTGCGGATCAGCTGCCGCAGTTGGGTGGCGTCGGTGTCGGGATAATTGTTGAGAAACAGCGTCAGCGCCTCGTTGTCGGCGATGAGCTTCTCGCGCCACTTTTCGGCCTGATGCAGCCTGGCGTTTTCCGCCGCCGACACGCCGTTGAAGGCGTCGATCTGCGCCTGGATCGGCGCCGGATCGATCGCCCGCATCAACTTGCCGATGTATTGCTTCTGCCGGCGCAGCGCGCCGTTCTGGGTGATCTTGCGGCAGTCGGCGACGGCGACGCGCAGTTCGTCCGGGAGTTCGATACGCTTGAACTGGGCGTCGGGGAGCTCGACCAGAATTTCACCCAGCGCTTGCAGCGCCTCGACGTCGCGTTTCTTCTGGCTCCGGCTGGGGCCGTCGTAGACGTCATCGGGGTCAAATTCCAGTTCGGCATCGGGGTCGATCAGTCGCACGGCGGTCTTTCGGTTGCTGTTATTATCGCCATTGTAGTTTCTGCCGCCTGAACGTGCCGAATCCAACCCTCGCGCCCCCTATCTTTTCGTAACCGACATGTCCCGCTCCCACTTCAGCTACACCCGCGACCAGCTCATTGCCCTGTCCCGGATCGTCATCGAGCACGCCGCCCGCCAGGGCGCGACCGCCGCCGACACCGAAATTTCCGAAGGCGTCGGCCAGAACGTCAGCGTGCGCCAGGGCGAGATCGAGACCATCGAGTACAACAAGGACAAGGGCGCCGGCGTCACCGTCTACCTCGGCCAGCGACGCGGCCATGCCTCGACCTCGGACCTGTCGGAAGCGGCGCTGAAAAGCGCGGTCGAGAAGGCGCTGACCATCGCGCGCTACACCGCCGAGGACGACGCGGCCGGCCTGCCCGACGCCGACCGCCTGGCCAAGGACGTGCCCGATCTCGATCTCTACCACCCGTGGACGCTCAGCGTCGAAGAGGCGGCCGAACGCGCCAAAGCGTGCGAAGCGGCGGCGTTGGCCGTGGACAAGCGGCTGACCAATTCCGAAGGCGCAGGCGTCAGTCTCCACGCCTCGCACTTCATCTATGCCAACAGCCTCGGCTTCTGCAACGGCTACGCCGGCTCGCGCCACGGCATCTCGGTCGCCGTCATCGGCGAGGAGAAGGGCGCGATGCAGCGCGACTACTGGTATACCAGCGCCCGCAATGCCGCCGCGCTGGAGTCCGCCGAGTCCGTCGGCCGCATCGCCGGCACGCGCACGGTGCGGCGCCTGAACGGCCGCAAGCTCGACACCCGCACCTGCCCGGTGATCTTCGAGGCGCCGATCGCCACCGGCCTGATCGGCAATTTCGTCGCCGCGGTCTCAGGCAGCAGCCTCTATCGCAAGTCGTCGTTCCTGCTCGACAGCTTGGGGCAGCAGGTGTTCGCGCCGCAGGTACAGATCCGCGAAGCGCCTTTCCTGCCGTCCGGCCTCGGCAGCGCGCCCTTCGACAGCGAAGGCGTCGCCTGTCTCGACCGCGACATCGTCAAGGACGGCGTGCTGCAGGGCTATTTCCTGTCGACCTACTCGGCGAAGAAACTCGGCATGGCCACGACCGGCAACGCCGGCGGCAGCCACAATCTTCTCGTCACGCCGGGCGAGCACGACCTCGACGGCCTCTTGAAACAGATGGGCACGGGCCTGCTGGTCACCGAACTGCTCGGCCACGGCGCCAACATGGTGACCGGCGACTACTCGCGCGGCGCCGTCGGCTTCTGGGTCGAAAATGGCGAGATCCAGTACCCGGTCGAGGAAATCACCATCGCCGGCAACCTGGCCGAGATGTTCAAGGGCATCGCCGCCATCGGCCGCGACATCGAACGCCGCGGCTCCAAGCAGGTCGGCTCCATCCTGATCGATCACATGACGGTGGCAGGGAATTAGAGCGCGCAGGCCCTTCAGCCCCGCTTATTCAGCATCCTCGAACAGGAAAGTGAAATTCCCGTACCTGCTTTTTGGCGTGCTATGATGTGCGTATCTACACAGATATACATTCCGGGGTGAATCATGAAGCTGCAAGTAGCGAAATGGGGCAACAGTCTGGCGGTGCGTCTGCCGACGGAATGTATACGGGCCACCGGATTGAAGGAAGGCGATAGCGTTGAGGCCGAGGTCAGCCGGGCGGGGGAAATCACGCTCACTCCGGCGCAACCCTTCAACAAGGCAGCCTTTCTCAAGAAAGTGCGCAAGCTGCGGGGTGGAATGCCGATGACCTCGGCTACGGTGGAGACCATGCGCCAGGAAGAGCGCTATTGATGATCTACCTCGATACCAGCGCGGCAATTCCCCTGTTTGTTCCCGAGCCCGCAAGCGATGCGGTGGATGCGTGGTTTGAATCCTGCGATGACACGCTGATTTCCTCGGACTGGATTTTGACGGAGTTTGCCAGCGCTTTGTCGATCAAGGTGCGGCGCGGGGAGATCGAGCCGAAGCAGGCCCAGGCGGCATGGAAGGATTTCGAGCGCTTCTGCCAATCCGGTTTGCGGCTCGTCCCGGTGAGCAGGCAGGCTTTCGGGCACGCCGCGCAGCTTGTACGCAATGTTTCCAGCGGCCTGCGTTCCGGCGACTCGCTTCATCTGTCCATGGCGATAGAGGCTGGAGCAGCCAGTATTGCTACCGCAGACGTTAACCTGGCAAGAAATGCTGTTGATGGGGCTGTGCATCAGCGTATTTGGCTTCGGTGTTGCGGCGCTGGCGTTTGGCGCGGCGACGCGCGATCAGACCGTGGAAGCTGCCAAGCAGACTGAAACCCCGGTAAAAGCAGTTGCGCCTGCACGTTTCTTTTCCGAAGC
>DASVPF010000339.1:0-14187 GCA_036382965.1 Thiobacillus sp. | reverse complement strand
TGGCTTGCCTTTGCAGCCGCTGTTTTTCATGGTGTCCGGATTGCTCTACCTGTCGGTGCTGGGCGACCTGTTCGAGTCCTGGATCAAGCGCGTGTCGGGCATGAAGGACAGCGGCGACACGCTGCCCGGCCACGGCGGCGTGCTCGACCGCATCGATGCCCTGACGTCCACCCTGCCGATTGCCGCGGGCATGCTGATGTGGCTGGAGCGTTCCGCATGAAATCAGGCGGCATGAAGCCGCGCGTCCTCACCATCCTGGGCGCCACCGGCACCATCGGCGTCAACACGCTCGACGTGGTGGCGCGCCATCCGCAGCGTTTCGAAATCTTTGCGCTGACCGGCGCCACCCAGGTCGAGCGCATGGTCGAGCAATGCCGCGCCCATCGCCCGCAGGTGGTCGTCATGAGCGAGCCCGCGGCCGCCGCTGCCGTGCGCACGCGGCTTGCCGCGGAAGGCCTGGCGGTCGAGGTGCTGGAAGGCGCCGCTGCCCTGACCGCCGTGGCGACCGCGCCCGAAGTCGATACCGTGATGGCGGCGATCGTCGGTGCCGCCGGACTGCCGGCCACGCTGGCGGCGGCGCAGGCGGGCAAGCGGATATTGCTTGCCAACAAGGAAACCCTGGTGGTGTCGGGCCAGCTGTTCATGGACGCCGTCGCCGCCAGCGGCGCCGAGCTGTTGCCGATCGACTCCGAGCACAACGCGATCTTCCAGGCGCTGCCGCGAAACTTTGGCGGCGACTTCCTGCAGGCGGGCGTCAATGCGCTGTGGCTCACCGCATCCGGCGGCCCGTTCCGCACCCTGTCGGCCGAGGCGATCGCCGCCGCCACGCCGGCGCAGGCGGTGGCGCATCCCAACTGGGTGATGGGCAGGAAGATTTCGGTCGATTCGGCGAGCCTGATGAACAAGGGGCTCGAAGTGATCGAGGCGCGCTGGCTGTTCAACGCGCGCCCCGACCAGATCAGGGTGCTGGTGCATCCGCAGAGCATCGTGCATTCGATGGTCGAATACGCCGACGGCTCGGTGATTGCGCAGATGGGCACGCCCGACATGCGCACGCCGATCGCCTACGCGCTGGGCTTTCCCGAGCGCATCGATGCCGGCGTGTCGGCGCTCGACCTGATGGGCCGGCACCTCACCTTCGAGGCGCCCGACACCGCTCGCTTCCCCTGTCTGCAACTGGCATTCGACGCGCTCGCCGCGGGCGGCAATGCCGCCGCAGTGCTGAATGCCGCCAACGAAGTCGCGGTCGCGCGTTTTCTCGACGGCGCGGTGCCGTTCCCCGCCATCGCCGCCAGCATTGCCCATGCCCTCGACACGCTGGCGGGCGGCGCGGCCGCCACCCTGGACGACCTGCTCGAAGCCGACCGCCGGGCACGCAGCGTGGCGGACGTCTTCCTGGGAAGCCTGCGCGCATGACTGTGCTGCACAGCGTGCTCTGGTTCCTGATCGCCATCGGCATCCTGGTGGTGGTGCACGAATTCGGCCATTACCTCGCGGCGCGCCTGGCGGGCGTCAAGGTGCTGCGCTTTTCGCTCGGCTTCGGCAAGCCTCTGTTCAGCCGCCGCTTCGGCCGCGACCAGACCGAGTGGGCGCTGGCCGCATTGCCGTTCGGCGGTTACGTCAAGATGCTCGACGAGCGCGAAGGCGAGGTCCCCGCGGCGGAGGCGCACCGCAGTTTCAACCGCGCCACGGTGTGGCGCCGCATCGGCATCGTCGTGGCGGGTCCGGTCGCCAATTTCCTGCTCGCCGTCGTGTTTTACTGGGCGCTGTTCCTGTACGGCATCCCGGCGCTGAAACCCATGATCGGCGAGCCGCCCGCCGGCACCCCGGCGGCGCAGGCCGGCCTGGTGGCGGGCGACGAAATCCGCCGCGTCAACGGCATGGACACCCCGTCGTTCCAGGACTTGCGGCTGAACCTGCTGCGTGCGGGCGTGACGGGCGCGCCGCTCACGCTGGAACTGGCCGATGGCCGCAGCGTGCGGCTCGATGCGCCGTCGATCGACACCGACGATCTCGAACGCGACGTCCTGCGTCCGCTGGGCATCGTGCGTTTCGAGCCCGAAATCGAACCGGTCATCGGCACGGTGCTGGCCGGCGGCGCTGCCGCACGCGCCGGTTTTCAGTCCGGCGACCGGCTGATCGCGGCCGACGGCACGGCGGTGGCGAACTGGCAGGCGTGGGTGCAGGTGGTGCGCCGGCATCCGGCGCAAGCCTTGCGCATCGCATACGAACGGCAGGGGCAGCGCCGTGAATCGACGGTGGTGCCCGACGCGGTGGACGAAGGCGGCCAGCGCGTCGGCAAGATCGGCGCCGGTCCCCGGATCGACGAAGCGGTGCTGGCCGCGCTGATGACCGAGGTGCGCTACGGCCCGCTCGATGCGCTGGGGCAGGGCGCCGCCAAGACCTGGGACATGAGCGCATTCACGCTGGAGATGATGGGACGCATGGTACTCGGCCAGGTGTCGCTGAAGAACCTGTCGGGACCGTTGACCATTGCCGATTTCGCCGGCCAGAGCGCCACCCTCGGCTGGCTCAGTTTTATCGGCTTTCTGGCGCTGGTGAGCGTGAGCCTGGGGGTGCTGAATCTGCTGCCGATCCCGCTACTGGATGGGGGGCACCTCATGTATTATGTTGCCGAAGTTTTGACCGGCCGCCCGGTGTCCGAACGCACCATGGAAATAGGCAGCCGGATCGGCATGACACTATTGCTGCTGCTGATGTCGTTTGCCCTGTTCAACGATTTGCAACGCCTGCTAGGCGGATGAAAAAATAACCCATGATCCTGAACCGTTTGACGCTTGCCCTTGCTGCCGTGTTCGCTGTGCAACCCGTGTTCGCCGAAGAACCCTTTGTCGTCAAGGATATCCGGGTCGAAGGCATCCAGCGTACCGAGGCGGGCACGGTGTTCAGCTACCTGCCGGTCAAGGTGGGCGAGGTGATGACCGACGAAAAAACCGCGGCGGCGATCAAGGCCTTGTACGCCACCGGGTTCTTCAAGGACGTGCGGCTGGAAGCGCGCGACGGCGTGGTGATCGTCACCGTCGAAGAGCGCCCGTCGATTGCCAAGATCACCCTGTCCGGCATCAAGGAGTTTTCCGAGGACGATCTGAAGAAAGGCCTCAAGGAGACCGGACTCGCGGAGGGCCGTGTGCTCGACCGCGCGCTGGTGGAGAAGGCCGAACAGGAACTGCAGCGGCAATACTTCAACCGCGGCAAATACGCAGTCGAGATCAAATCCACGCTGACGCCGCTAGAACGCAGCCGGGTCGCGGTGCAGTTCGACGTGGTGGAAGGCGAAAGCGCCAAGATCCGGCAGATCAACATCGTCGGCAACCAGGCGTTCAAGGAAAAGGAACTGCTGAAGCAGTTCACCTCGAGCACGCCAGGCTGGCTGACCTGGTACACCAAGAACGACCAGTACTCCAAGTCGCGTCTGGGCGGCGACCTCGAAGCCCTGCGCTCGTTCTACCTCAACCGCGGCTACCTCGAATTCAACGTCGACTCCACCCAGGTGTCGATCTCGCCCGACAAGCAGGGCATCTACATCACCGTCAACGTGACCGAAGGCCCGCAATACAGGGTGTCCGACGTCAAGCTGGCGGGGCAGATGCTGGTGCCGGAAGCGGAACTGCAGAAGCTCATCACCCTGAAGCCGGGCGAGGTGTTCGCGCGCGACCGCCTGACCGAAACCACCAAAGCCATCGGCGACCGTCTGGGCAACGACGGCTACGCCTTTGCCAACGTCAACGCCGTGCCCGAACTCGACAAGGACAAGCGCACGGTCGCCTTCACCCTCTTCGTCGATCCCGGTCGCCGCGTCTACGTCAACCGCGTCAACGTGGCGGGCAACACCAAGACGCGTGACGAGGTGGTGCGTCGCGAAATTCGCCAGATGGAAGGCGCGTATTACGACGCCGAAAAGATCAACCGCTCGCGCGACCGCCTCAACCGCCTCGGCTACTTCAACGAAGTGAACATCGAGACGCCGAGCGTGCCGGGCACCACCGACCAAGTCGACGTCAACGTCAGCGTGTCCGAGAAGTCCACCGGCAGCGTCATGCTGGGCGCCGGCTTCTCGTCGTCCGAAGGCCTGGTGCTGTCGGGATCGGTGTCGCAGAGCAACGTGTTCGGCTCCGGCAACCACCTGGCGGCACAGGTCAACACGGGCAAGGTCAACACCGTGTATTCGCTCTCCTTCACCAACCCCTACTACACCATCGACGGCATCAGCCTCGGTTACGACCTGTACCGGCGCGACGTCAATGCGACCTCGCTTTCCAGCGTCAGTCCGTACAAGACCTCCACGCTCGGCGCAGGCGTGCGCTTCGGTCTGCCGGTCAACGAGCGCGACTTCATCTCCATGGGGCTTACGTACGAGCAGACCGCGATCACCCTGACGACGACCAGCCCGCCGCAATACCGGACTTTCTGCGGTAACTCCACAGGCTGTGACAACGATACGTTGCGCCTCGACACGTCCTGGGCGCGCGATACCCGCAACAGCGCCCTGTTCCCGACCAAGGGCCTGTTCCAGCGGGCGGCGGCGGAGATCGGCACGCCGGCAGGCAGCCTGCAATACTACAAGTTGTCGCTCCAGCATCAGCAGTACATCCCGCTATGGAAGAGCTTCACGCTCATGCTGAACGGCGAGCTCGGCTATGGCGAGGGGTTGGGCAACAATACTTCATTGCCCTTCTACAAGAATTTCTATGCGGGCGGCAACAGCTCGGTGCGCGGTTTCAAGAACGGCACCCTGGGACCGAAGGATATCAACGGCAATGCGCTCGGCGGGAACGAGCGCATCGTCGGCAACGCGGAACTCTTCTTCCCGCTGCCGGGAATCAAGGACGACCAGTCGCTGCGCATGTCGGCGTTTTTCGATGCGGGCGCCACGTTCGGTCCCAACGACGCCAATAACCTGTACGGGCAATTTGCGTTCGGCGACTTGCGTTATTCGGCCGGGGTGGCAGTGCTGTGGGTGTCGCCGATGGGCCCGCTCAAATTCAGCCTGGCGCAGCCGCTGGTCAAGAAGGATGGCGACAAGACCGAAATGTTTCAATTCACCTTGGGCAATACGTTCTGAGACTGGGGCGTGTTAACTCGCACCAAGCCGTTACTGGAGTATTCATGATGACATTCAAGCCGCTTGCACTTTCCCTGATTCTGGCGTCCGCGTGTGCGGCCGCATCCGCCCTCGCAGACACCCGGATCGGCTTCGTCAACACCGAAAGGCTGTTGCGCGAGGCCCCGCTGTCGGTCACGGCACAGAAAAAGCTCGAGCGCGAATTCGCAGCGCGCGATCAGGAATTGCAGAAACTCGCCAAGCAGGCGCGCGACCTGCAGGCGCAACTCGACAAGGACGGCGTGACCATGTCGGACAGCGAGCGCAAGACGAAGGAGACGACCCTGGCAAACCTCAACCGCGACCTGCAGCGTCAGGGCCGAGAGTTCCGTGAAGACCTCAACCTGCGCCGCAATGAAGAGCTGGGGCAGATTCAGGAGCGCGCGCGCAAGGCGATCCAGGACATCGCCCGTGCCGAGAAATTCGACCTGATCGTCGAGCAGGCCGTTTACGTCGATCCCAAGAGCGATATCACCGACCGGGTGATGAAGGCCTTGGGTGGGAAATAAGACCGGCGTGGGAAATAAAGCCGGCGCGGAAAATAAAACAACCCGGTCCGATGACGGCAACGCTGACCGAGCTGGTTGACCGCTTTGGCGGAGAGCTCGTGGGCGATGGCGCACGGACGGTGCGTCAGGTTGCGCCGCTGGAGCGCGCCACACCCGACGAAATCGGCTTCGTCTCGCAGAGCAAATATCTGTCGCAGCTGGCCGGCACCCGAGCGGGGGCGGTCATTCTGCCAGCGGATGCACGCGATGCCACCGATCTGCCGCGCATCCTCACGCCCAATCCCTATCTGTACTTCGCGCGCGTCTCGGCCCTGCTGAATCCGTCGCCGCGTCCGCCCGCGGGGATTCATCCTGCGGCGACGGTCGCTGCGGATGCGGAGATCGCCGCTGACGCCAGCATTGCCGCCGGCGCGGTGATCGGCAGCGGCGCGCATATCGGCGCGCGCACGGTGGTCGGCCCCAACTGCGTGGTCGGCGACAATGCTCGTATCGGCGCCGATTGCCTGCTGCACGCCAACGTCACGCTGTATCACCGTTGCGAGGTGGGGGACCGCGCCATCCTGCACGCCGGCTGCGTGATCGGTGCGGACGGCTTCGGCTTCGCGCCGAACGAGGGCCGCTGGGAAAAAATCCCGCAAATCGGCCGCGTGCTGATCGGCGACGACGTCGAAATCGGCGCCTGCACCGCCATCGACCGCGGCGCGCTGGAGGACACGGTGATCGAGGAGGGGGTCAAGCTCGACAACCTGATCCAGGTCGCGCACAACGTGGTGATCGGCGCGCACACGGCGATTGCGGCCTGCACCGGGATCGCAGGCAGCGCCAGGATCGGTCGGCATTGCATGATCGGCGGTGCGGCAATGATTTTCGGCCACATCGAAATCGCCGATGGCACCCGCATCTCGACCAATACGCTCATCACCAAATCGCTGCCGAAGGCCGGCACCTACACCTCGGCGCTGCCGTTCTCCGAACACGAAGTCTGGCAGAAAAACGCCGTCCACATGCGCAACCTCGACAAGCTGGTGAACCGCATCAAGCAGCTTGAGAAACGACTCAACGAACTGGAAAGCAAATCATGATCATGGATATCGAGCAGGTCATGCAGTACCTGCCGCACCGCTACCCCTTCCTGCTGATCGACAAGGTGACCGAACTCGAACTCGGCAAGTCCATCACTGCGATCAAGAACGTCACCATCAACGAGCCGTTCTTCTCCGGCCACTTTCCTGGCGCGCCGGTGATGCCAGGCGTGCTGATCCTGGAAGCGATGGCGCAGGCGGCGGGAATCCTGTCGTTCAAGACCAAGCACTGCACCCCGGAACAGGTCGGCATCATCTATTTCGCCGGCATCGACGGCGCTCGCTTCAAGAAGCCCGTCAAGCCGGGCGACCAGCTGGTGCTCAAGGCCGAGATCGTGCGCGAGATGCGCGGCATCTGGAAATACCGTGGGCGCGCCGAAGTGGACGGTGCGCTGGTGGCCGAAGCCGAGTTGATGGCGACCCTGCGCGACAAGCCCTGACATGGCGACGATCCATCCCACCGCGCTGGTTGCCGCGGGCGCCCGGCTGGCCGACGACGTTGAAATCGGCCCCTACACGATCATCGGCGAACACGTCGAGATCGGCGCCGGTACCACGGTCGGCGCGCACGCCGTGATCACCGGCCACACCACCATCGGCGCGCATAACCGGATCTTCCATTTCGTCTCGCTCGGCGAGGCGCCGCAGGACAAGAAATACGCCGGCGAGCCGACGCGGCTCGAAGTCGGCGACCACAACGTCATTCGCGAGTTCTGCACCTTCAATATCGGCACCGTGCAGGATCGCGGCGTCACCACCATCGGTTCGCACAACTGGATCATGGCCTACGTCCATATCGCGCACGACTGCGTGGTGGGCGACCGCACCATTTTCGCCAACAACGCCTCGCTGGCGGGCCACGCCGAAGTCGGCGACTGGGCGATCCTCGGCGGTTTCACCGGCGTGCACCAGTTCTGCAAGATCGGCGCGCACGTGATGACGGGCATCTCCAGCGTCGTGTTCAAGGACATTCCGCCCTTCGTCATGGCATCCGGCCAGCCTGCCGCGCCGCACGGGCTCAACAGCGAAGGCCTCAAGCGGCGCGGGTTTTCCGCCGAATCGCTGGCCGCGCTCAAGCGCGCCTACAAGATACTCTACCGCGAAGGCAACACGCTCGCCGAGGCGCAGGCCAGGCTCGCGCCGGAAGCGGCGAAGCATGCCGAAGTGCAGCAGCTGCTCGACTTTCTCGCGCGCGCCGAGCGCGGCATCATCCGGTGATCGATCTTGGAGCCATCGCCGGCGAAGCGTCCGGCGATCTCCTCGGCGCGCACTTCATCGCCGCGCTGAAACAGCGCCATCCTTATCTTCACGCCGCCGGCATCGCCGGGCCGCGCATGGTCGAAGCCGGGGTCGAGGCCCTCTACCCGAGCGACAAGCTGGCGGTCAACGGCTATGTCGAGGTGCTGCGCCACCTGCCCGAACTGCTGTGGATCCGTTCGCGCATCGCCCGCCATTTCCTGCATGAACGGCCGCGCGTCTTCGTCGGCATCGACGCGCCGGATTTCAATTTCGCGCTGGAAACGAAACTCAAGCAGGCCGGCATTCCCACCGTGCACTTCGTCAGCCCGTCGATCTGGGCATGGCGGCCGGAACGCATCCACCGCATCAAGCGGGCGGTGTCGCACATGCTGGTGGTGTTTCCGTTCGAGGAACAGATCTATCGTGACGCCGGCATTCCGGTGAGCTACGTCGGCCATCCGCTGGCCGACGTGATCCCGCTGGAGCCCGACACGGCAGGCGCGCGCGCGGCGCTCGGTTTGAGCGATGGCCCGATCATCGCGCTGCTGCCGGGCAGTCGTTTGAGCGAAGTGAAGCGTCACGCGCGGCCGATGCTCGACGCCGCGGTGCGCATCCGCCAGCGCCATCCGGACGCGCAGTTCGTATTGCCCGCCGCGAGCGAAGCCGCTGCGCGACTGATCCGCCAGGCGCAGCAAGGGCTGGAATTGCCGGTGCACATCCTGGCCGGCCAGTCGCACGCCGCGCTGGCGGCGTGCGACGTGGCGCTGGTGGCCTCGGGCACCGCCACGTTTGAAGCTGCGCTGTTCAAGAAACCGATGGTGATCACCTACCGCGTGCCCGCGCTGACCGCGCACCTGATGCGCAAAAAGGCGCTGCTACCGTGGATCGGGCTGCCGAACATCCTGGCGCGCGATTTCGTCGTGCCGGAACGGGTGCAGGAAGCCGCCACGCCGGAAAATCTGGCGAACGACGCATTGGCCTGGCTCGACGATGCGCCGCGCCGGAACGCCGTCGTCGACGTTTTCCACACGCTGCACCTGAGCCTGCGGCAGGACGCCGCCAGGCGCATCGCCGAAGCGATCGCGCCGTATCTGGAGGGACGCCCGTGAAGCTGCACTGGGGGCCGCTCGGGTTGTGCGGCGTCGACGAAGCCGGGCGCGGACCGCTGGCGGGGCCGGTGATGGCGGCGGCGGTCATGCTCGATCCCGAGCGGCCGATTGACGGCTTGCGCGACTCCAAGAAACTCGCCGCCGCCGCGCGCGAACGACTCGCCGAGGTCATCCGCAGGGAAGCGGTGGCGTGGTGCGTGGCCGAGGCGAGCGTCGAAGAAATCGACCGCCTCAACATCCTGCACGCCACGATGCTGGCGATGCAGCGCGCCGTCGCGGGCCTCGCGCGTGCCCCCGACGACGTCTGGGTCGACGGCAACCGCTGCCCCACCTGGGCGTGGCGCTCGCAGGCCGTGGTCCAGGGTGACGACAAGGTGGCCGCGATCGCCGCGGCGTCGATCCTCGCCAAGACCTCGCGCGACCGGCTCATGCGCCGTCTGCACACGGAATACCCCGCTTACGGTTTCGCGCAGCACATGGGCTACGGCACCGCCACCCATCTGGCGGCCTTGCGGGCGCACGGCGCATGCCCGGAGCACCGGCGCAGCTTTGCACCGGTCAGACTACTCCTCGATCAAGCCACCCTGTTCTGAAAGGAAATTGCGTGAACCTGACTTTGCTTCTGCATGTGCTGGGCGTCGTCGTCTGGGTCGGCGGCATGTTCTTCGCCTACATGGCACTGCGGCCGGTGGCTGCCAGCGTGCTCGAACCGCCGCAGCGGCTGACGCTGTGGGCCGGCGTATTCGGCAAGTTCTTTCCCTGGGTGTGGACGTCGGTGGCGCTGATCCTGCCGACAGGCTTGACCATGCTGGGAATGCTCGGCGGAGCATCGGCGCCACTTTATGCGTTGACCATGCTGGCGCTGGGCGTCGCGATGATGCTGATTTTTGCACACGTGTTTTTCTCGCCCTACAAGAAACTCAAACGCGCGCTCGGCGAGCAAGACTGGAAAGCCGGCGCCGCCGCGCTGGGCCAGATTCGCCAGTTGATCGGCGTCAACCTCAGCCTGGGGCTGCTGACGATCGCGGTGGTGTTTATCGGGCGTGCCCTGCTCTGAGCAAGCGCGGAATCCCGCTGTCGTTTGTCATTGCGAGCCACGCGAAGCAATCCTGCGCATTGATTAAGCGAACATTCTGGATTGCTTCGCTACGCTCGCAATGACGGGAGTGAATGATTCAGCGTCCCCTCAAGGCTCATCCTGCGGCGCTGCGGCCAGCAGGCGGTGCGCAGTCTGCTGGATGCTGTCGCGCCGTGCCTCGCATTGCAGTTCGGCGTGAAACAACCCATCGCGATACAGGTACACCGTGGGCAGGTGAAAAATGCCGAAGTAGCGCGCCACGCCGGTGGCTTCGCTGACGTCGACTTCATAGAAGGCCTGCGCCATGTCGGCCAGCGCCGGCTGCAACCGCTGCTTCCATACCCGGCAGGCACCGCAGTGCGGCGCGCTGAACACCACCACGGCGACACCGGAAGATGCGGCGAGGCGGGCGTGGAATTCGCCCTCGGCCAGACGTGAAAATCCGGCCGGGACGCGCGGCGCCGGGCTGGTAGAATCGCGCTTTTCCTCCTGGCTGGCGCTCATGCTGTTTCTCGAACTCTTCGCTTATCTGCTGCTCATCCTCGTGGCGGCGGAAATCTTTGTCAACGCGCTCGAACACTTGGGCGAAAAGCTGAACATTTCGGAAGGCGTGACCGGCTCGGTGTTTGCCGCGGTCGGCACGGCCATGCCGGAAACCCTGGTGCCGCTGCTGGCGATCTTCGCCAGTACCGGCAACGCGGCCACCAGCCAGGAAATCGGCGTCGGCGCGATTCTGGGCGCGCCGCTGATGCTGTCGACCCTGTCGCTGTTCCTGATGAGCGCGGCGGTGCTGAAACGACGTGGCCTGCTGGGCCATCTCACGCCCGAGAAGACCGGCCTCAAGCGCGACCTGGATTTCTTCCTGATGGCATTCGTATTGGCCTTCGTCGCCATGTTCGTTCCGCACGGCGAAGGCTGGGTGCGCGGTGCGCTCGCCTTCGTCATGGTGCTGATCTACTTCGTGTATGTGATGCTGACCCTGCGCGCGTCGAGCAAACTGGTGGAAGAAGGCCACGCCACCGAGGCCGAGTCGCCGATGCTGCTGACCCGCCTGGGCCTGCCGCAAAACCTGTTCTTCATCGTGGTGCAACTGGCGCTGGGCCTGGCGCTGCTGGTTGCCGGCGCCAAGGGCTTCATCCATGGCGTGGAGCAAGCCGCGCCCATCATCGGCATTTCCGCGCTGCTGCTGTCCCTGATGATCATTCCGATCGCGACCGAATTGCCGGAGAAGGTGAATTCGATCCTGTGGATCCGCAAGCACAAGGACACGCTGGCGTTCGGCAACATCACCGGCGCCATGGTGTTCCAGGGCACACTGCTGCCCGCCATCGGCATTTCGCTCACGCCGTGGGCGCCGCAGAAGGAAGTGCTGCTGGGCGTCGTGATCACCCTGGCCGCGGCGTTCTGGCTGCGCTGGGCAGCGTTGCATGGCGGCCTGCGCGTATGGCACCTGTTCGTCAACGGCGCCTTGTACGTGGCCTATCTGACCGCGGTGCTGGTCTGATCGGTTCGGCTCAGCCAGGCGGCGCGCGCCGAAACGGCCCGTCGAGTTCGTCCATGTAGTGCGCGATCGCGTCGGTCTCGCGTTCCAGGAAACGGTCGACCGCTTCGCGGAATTCGGCGTTTTCCAGCCAGTGCCAGGAATGCGTGGTGGTGGGGACGAGCCCGCGTGCGAGCTTGTGCTCGCCCTGGGCGCCGCCTTCGAATACGTTCAATCCGTGTGCAATCGCGTACTCGATGCCCTGCTGGTAACAGGTCTCGAAGTGCAGGCCGGGCACATATTCCAGCGTGCCCCAGTGGCGGCCGTACAGGCGCTCGCGGTCCTTGATGCAGAACGAGCAGGCGATCGGCATGCCGTGTTTTTCCGCAACGATCAGCACCAGGTTGTCCGGCAAGGTCTCGCGCAGCGCCGCGAAGAAGGCGGGGTTGAGATGCGGTTCGCTGCGATGGCGGGCGTAGGTGTCGGCATAGCAGCGATAGAAAAAATCCCAGTCGGCGTCGGTGCTCTCCGCGCCTTCGACCCAGCGAAACGTCACCCCCAGGCGGGTGAGCTTCTTTCTTTCCTGGCGGATTTTCTTGCGCTTGTCGTGCGTCATCGCGGCAAGAAAATCGTCGAAGCCGGCGTAACCCGCGTTGGTCCAGTGGAACTGGAAGCCGCTGCGGTGCAGCAGGGACGTGGCCTGGAGCGCGGCATGGTCAGGCTCGGTGGGGAACAGGATGTGGAAGGACGAACAATTCAAATCGCGGGTGAGCGTGAGCGCGGCCTGGATCAGCGCCGCGCGGTCGGCGCCGTTCCGTGCCAGGAGACGCGGGCCGGGGACCGGCGAGAAGGGCACGCAGCAGACCAGCTTGGGATAATAGGCGAGTCCATGGCGGCGGTAGGCGTCAGCCCACCCCCAGTCGAACACGAACTCGCCCCAGGAATGATGCTTGACGTAAAGCGGCATCGCGGCGTCGAGGCGGTCGCCGCGAAACAGGGCCAGATGCACCGGCTCCCAGCCGATGTCGGGGCCGACGCAGCCGGCCGCTTCCAGCGCGTTCAGAAAAGCGTGCTGCAGGAAAGGGGACTCGCCGGCCAGCGCGTTCCACGCAGTTGCATCGAGGTCCGCCATGCGCGTCACCACGCGAATCAGCGTCTGCGCGGCTTCCGCATCGGAGGGGTTTGCTTCAAAATGCACGTCTTGGCGAGTTTCCATCGAAAAACAAATGAACCTGCATGAATATCAGGCCAAACAAATTTTGCGGTCGGGCAACATTAACACGCCGCGCGGCGCCGCTGCATCCAGTGCCGGGGCGGCGCTAGACGTTGCCCGCGAACTGGGCGGCGACGCCTGGGTGGTGAAGGCGCAGATCCATGCCGGCGGGCGCGGCAAGGCGGGCGGCGTCAAGGTGGTGAAGAGTCTGGACGACGTGCGCGAAGTGGCCGCTTCGCTGCTCGGCAAGCAACTGGTGACCAACCAGAACGCCCCAGACGGCCAGCCGGTGAAGCAGGTGCTGGTGGAAGAGACGCTGCCGATTGCGCGCGAACTGTACCTGTCGCTGCTGGTCGACCGCGAGACCGAGCGCGTCGCCATCGTCGCCTCTGCCGCCGGCGGCATGGACATCGAGGAAGTCGCGCATGCCACGCCGGAAAAGGTCCTCACGGAAATTTGCGATCCCCTGCTGGGCGTGCAGGATTACCAGTGCCGCGCGCTGGCCTTCGCGCTGGCCCTGACGGGCGACGCGTTCAAGGATTTCTGCCGCCTGCTGCCCCAGCTCTATCGCGTGTTCGTCGCCAACGATCTCTCCCTGCTCGAAATCAATCCGCTGGTGGTGACCGCCGACAACCGCGTGCTGCCGCTCGACTGCAAGATGAGCGTCGACGACAACGCGCTGTATCGCCGCAAGAATCTGGCCGAGCTGCGCGACGACAGCCAGATCGACGCCAAGGAAGCCGCGGCCAACGCGGCCAACGTCAACTACGTCGCGCTCGCCGGCAACATCGGCTGCATGGTCAACGGCGCCGGCCTCGCGATGGCGACGATGGACATGATCAAGTACGCGGGCGGCGAGCCGGCGAACTTCCTCGACGTCGGGGGCGGCGCCTCGGCCGAGCAGATCGAGAACGCGTTCCGCATCCTGTCGTCGGACCCCGCGGTCAAGGCCGTCTTCATCAACGTGTTCGGCGGCATTCTCCGGTGCGACCGCCTGGCCGAGGGCGTGATCGCCGCCGTGAAGAAGCTCGGGCTGCGGCCGTCCTTCGTCGTGACGAGCGGGTTGATCTCGGCGAGCGAGCAGTCCTTGGCGAGATACACGCGGAAGAGGTCGCGGATCAGGCGCGCGCCCTGCTTGAACTGATCACCGGCGAGGCCGAGGCCGAAGGCCAGGCGCCGGGTTTGGAAGTCGCCGAGACCGAGGCCCGGATGCGTCCACTCCCGGAAGATCTTCTCCGGCGTCTTCGCCGCGACCTCCTCGATCTCCATCCCGCCCGCCTGCGACGCCATCACGATGTGCGTCGCCCGCGCGCGGTCGAGCGTGATCGAGAGGTAGAGCTCGCGGTCGACGGCCG